>JAGOEF010000156.1 GCA_017997855.1 Bacteroidales bacterium | reverse complement strand
ACAAAACAGATAAACGCACTACAAACCGGAGTTGCGTAACTGCCTCAATCATCACCAGATGATAATTTCCGAGTAAAATAAGCACAAATGAACCGGAGATACCGGGCAATATCATGCTGCAAGCGGCTACAATCCCACACAAAAACAAATAGAAAATATTGTCGTTCTGCGATGCGGGCGTCATAAACGAAATGGCCACAGCAATACCGGTTCCAATCAGATAGGTGAGTATCACCGAAAACGACCATTTTTTAATAGTAATCGTTACAAATAATACCGATGCCAGCACCAATCCGAAAAAGAATGACCACAAATAGACGGGGTAATTAATAAAAAGGTATTCAAACAATTTGGCAACCGTTAAAATTGCGGTACCTATACCTAAGAATAGCCAAAAAAGGAAAACGAAATCAATATGTTTGAAAAAACCTTTAAAATTGCCTTTTAACAAGAGTTTTAAAGCAGTCAGGTTAAACGATTTTATAGCGTTAATCAGTCTTTCGAAAATACCGGTAATAAAGGCGATGGTTCCACCCGAAACACCCGGAATTACATTGGCAATTCCCATAGCCAGGCCTTTCAGAACAAGCAAAATTGCATTTTTTACTTTCATTAACCCATTGTTTTTTGTTGCCGCGAAAATACGAAAAATAGGTTTGTCCAAGCAAGTGTATCTAAAAACTTATCGGCAAAAACCCAATGTTTATTAACAGCGAAAAACAAAACAGAAACTAAGTTTGCTAATTTTGCATTTTCTTACAGTTATAATATGAATCAGCAAATATCACTTGAGACACTGAAAGGTAAAATACAGGGAGAACTTCTCATTGACAATGTAAGCCGCATTCTTTATGCCACTGATGCATCGGCCTACCGCGAAAAACCCTTTGCCGTGGTAGTAGCAGCCAATAAAAACGACATCCTGGAAACCATCCGCTTTGCTGCAAGCCATCATATACCCGTGATACCACGAGCTGCTGGCACCTCGCTGGCCGGACAGGTTGTGGGTCGGGGTATTGTAATTGATATCTCGAAGCATTTCAGGAATGTAATTGAGATGAATGTTCAAGAAAAATGGGTTAAGGTGGAACCCGGTGTAGTACTTGATGAACTGAATAAAATAGTGGCGAAGCATGGCCTGTTCTTCGGGCCTGAAACATCAACCTCGAACCGTTGCATGATGGCCGGTATGGTAGGCAACAACTCCTGCGGAGCCCATTCTCTGATTTATGGCAGCACACGCGACCATACTATCGAAATGGAATGTATACTCAGTGATGGCAGCGAAGTAGTATTCGGACCCCTGTCACGCACCGAATTTGAAGAGAAATGCACACTTCAGTCACTCGAAGGCGATATTTACAGGAATATCAGCATAATACTTGGCAACGAAGAAAACCGTCGTGAAATTGAACTGCAATATCCCGATAAGGAGATTAAACGAAGAAACACAGGCTACGCCCTCGATTTGCTGATGGAAACCGAAATTTTCAGCAATAGCAACGAAAAATTCAATTTCTGCAAGCTGCTGGCGGGTTCCGAGGGAACACTGGCATTTACCACAGCGATAAAACTGAACCTTGTTGACCTGCCCCCAAAACAGAAAGCCCTGGTGTGTGTACATACCAAAACCCTTAGCGAGGCCTTCGAAGCCAACCTGATTGCACTGAAATACGAGCCCGGTTCGGTGGAGCTTATGGACAAAAAAGTGCTTGACCTTACCAAGGAAAATATCAGCCAGAACCGCAACCGCTTCTTCGTGGAAGGCGATCCCGAAGCCATTCTTATTGTGGAATGGGCGCGCGACAGCATGCAAGAAATCGAAATCCTGGCAGCGAGGATGGAAGCCGATATGCGCGAACATGGCTACGGGTATGCTTTCCCGATGATCACCGGCAGTGATATACCGCGCGTATGGGATCTCCGCAAAGCCGGTCTGGGAGTATTGTCGAATATGCCGGGCGACCGTAAGCCCGTCCCTGTGATAGAAGATACAGCAGTGGCTCCGAGACTTCTGCCGCAATACATGCATGAGTTCGAAGAAATTCTGAAAAAACTTAAGCTCGATTGCATTTATTATGCACATATCGGGACGGGGGAACTGCACCTGCGTCCGGTACTCAATCTGAAAGATAAAAATGATGTGGAACTATTCCGCAGCATTGCCCTCGAAACTGCCCTGCTGGTAAAAAAATACAAAGGCTCGCTGAGTGGTGAGCACGGCGACGGCCGCCTGCGTGGCGAATTTATCCCCCTGGTTCTGGGAAATAAAATCTACGGTTTGCTCAAAGAACTGAAAGATGTATGGGACCCCAAGCACATCTTCAACCCCAACAAGATTGTTGATACCCCGCCCATGAACAGCAGCCTGAGGTATGAGCCGGGTATGAAACTACCTGAAATTGAAACCATTTTCGATTTCTCGTCTACCGGCGGGATGCTGCGCACGGCCGAGAAGTGCAATGGAGCTGGCGACTGCCGTAAAACCCATATCATCGGGGGAACACTCTGCCCCAGTTTTCAGTACACCCGCGACGAAAAGCACTCCACACGTGCACGTGCCAACACCATCCGCGAGATAATGACCACATCGGACGAGGCCAATCCTTTTGCTTCGAAAGAAATATATGATGTGCTCGATTTATGCCTCGTTTGTAAGGCCTGTAAATCGGAATGTCCCTCGGGTGTGGATGTCGCCAAACTGAAAATGGAATTTCTGCAGCATTATTACGATGTTCATGGCATTCCACTGCGAAGCCGTGCCATTGCCTACCTGCCCAAAATTCACAAACTGGTTTCGCCCATCCCCGGAATTGCCAACTTCTTTCTTGGCAATCGCTTCTTTTCGGGCATAATGAAGAAAATTATCAAGTTTGCTCCACAGCGCAATTTTCCGCTGATGCACAGACCATCGCTGAAAAGATGGGTAAAAAAGTACACCGGGGAGATACAAACCGGTTCACCCATAAAAACGGTATATCTATTCAACGACGAGTTTACGAATTACCTTGATGCAAATACCGGCATTGCGGCCATTCAACTGCTGAACCGTCTGGGCTATCGGGTGATTATTCCGAAAACTGCCGAGAGTGCCCGCACCTGGTTGTCGAAAGGCCTGGTGCGCACTGCCCGCAAACTGGCCAACCGCAATATTGAACTGCTGAAGGACCTGATCAGCGAAGATACACCGCTTGTTGGTCTGGAACCATCGGCATTGCTGGGCTTTCGCGATGAATTTCCCGACCTCGCTTATCCGCACAACAAAGAAGCCGCCCTGAAAATGGCAAAACATTGTTTGCTCTTCGAAGAATTTATTGTGGGTGAAATGGAAAAAGGGAATATCAGCTCCGAAATGTTTACCGACGAAGCCAAAACACTGAAGTTTCACGGGCATTGTCAGCAAAAAGCTGTCAGCACAACCATAGCCACACGCAAGGCACTCAGCCTTCCGGTAAATTATTCGGTCAGCGAAATTCCTTCGGGATGCTGCGGCATGGCAGGTTCTTTCGGATACGAAAAAGAGCATTACGATGTATCGATGGGCATCGGTGAGATGGTTCTGTTTCCGGCCATTCGCAACAGCGAACCCGGTACAATTGTAGTGGCTTCGGGAACCAGTTGCCGTTGCCAGATAGACGATGGTACCGGAGTAAAAGCCCTGCACCCTGCCGAAGTACTCTGGATGGCATTGAAGAAGTAATTAAGAAAAATCTTTTACAGCGGGCACCTCGGCCCGGTGACCGCTATTCCCGGTGCATTAATCTTCAACAAGCCGTAAACTCAGTTTATCGTATCGCCCGGTAGCATCTCCGGCATCAATCTCATAGGTGTAATGCCCATTTTTCAACGGTGTTTCCCCAACATAGTCGATGGGCTGCAATGTGTACACACTGCCATCGATAAACAGTTCGACAAAGGCATAATTGTAGGCTACCGAAAACTCCTTATAATCGCTTGTAGTTCCCGAAGTCAGGTCACCAAAACCCACATTGGCAAACGAAGTATTCAATACTACCGATGTGTAATCGGAACCGCTGGTATTCCGCAAACGGATAAACACTGAATTATTTTCGGTATCGCAACTCATGCCGGATATACCCATTATGGCAGGAATGATCAGCAACAGTATGGTTTTCAACAGAATTTTCATGAAGTCAGGTTTTATTATGTCAAATATAGTCAATTATCATATACTGCAATTCCGGGTCAAAAGCTTTTATATATTTGTGTTATAAACCGAATGTAAAATTATGAGATTAATAATTATTTCGTCGCTCTTGCTGATTGCTGTCGCAAATTATGCTCAAAGTTATACATCGTATTTTACCGGTAGTAGCACCAATGTTACGACTCAACCCGACGGGGGAATATGTCTGATGGGTGGCGCCACCGAAAACGATGAAGCAATGAAGTGGTTTTTGCAACGTGCCAACGGAGGTGATATACTGGTATTGCGTGCCAGTGGCAGTGATGGATACAACGATTACCTTTACGCTGAGCTGGGAGTGACAGTTAATTCGGTAGAGACCATAGTGTTTAACACAGCGGATGCCGTGAATGATTTTTACGTGCAAACGAGAATTCAAAACGCGGAGGCCATTTGGTTTGCCGGAGGAGACCAGTGGAATTACGTAAATTACTGGAAAAATTCTCCCGTTGAGACCTTGGTGAACAATTCAATTCAGCAACGCAATATTGTAATTGGTGGAACCAGCGCCGGCATGGCCATTCTGGGAAGTCATTACTTTTCGGCGCAAAATGGTACGGTAACATCGGCCACTGCCCTTGCAAACCCATTCCACAATTTGGTAAGTATTGGCGGAAACGATTTTCTGAATGCCGGAGTGCTCGGCAATACAATTACCGATACACATTACGACAATCCCGACCGCCGGGGACGGCATGTGGTTTTTATGGCCCGCATGGCTACCGATTTTGCCATTGAACCCCGGGGTATTGCCTGCGACGAATACACGG
>JAGOEF010000003.1 GCA_017997855.1 Bacteroidales bacterium | reverse complement strand
CGCCTGCGATATTAACTGTGTTCATGCTGCAGTTATTGACAATGATAATGGCTTATGGTTTGGTGGTTGCATTGGTCATTTGGTGAGTTTCGATGGGGAACAATGGTATAACCATCAAAATCCGGTCTTGGGTTCACGTTCGGTTTCTGGTTTGGGCTGCGATATTCAAAACAATGTCTGGGTTGCTGCGCAAAATGCATTATTGTGTAATAGCATGGGGCAATGGACAGAGTACTCCGATCCACAAAAAAATTACTATATAAACCAGTTGGCCTGCGATAATCGGGGTGCCGTTTGGTATGGCTTTAACTTCAACTCCTTGGATTCGATAGGCCGAAAAGGTGGTTTGGCTTGTTTTTTCAATGGCTCTTTTAATTACTTTTTTGCAAGAACGTACTCAGGTCTTAATTTCCCGTTTTGTGCCACCAACGATGAAGTGTATGTAAGAGCAACCAATGGTTTGTCGGTACTCGACGAAAGCGGCTGGAATAATTATAACTATGAATCAATCCTTCAGGGAAGGTCTGTTTACTGTATGGAAGCCGATAGTACCGGAAATGTCTGGATGGGTTCCTATGGACTTTTTCTATTGGCAAATATGGAATTGACCTATTTTGATGAACTGGCCGGTGAACCAGTGGGCTTGGTCAGAGATATTCGTTGTTGGGGCAATGTGTTGTGGGTGTTAACATCTACGGGATTGTTTCAGCACGTAGGCAATCAGTGGAACTATTATTCTAACAGTTTGGGATTCTCGAAAATTTGGCCTAAATCGGAAAGTGAATGCTGGTTGAGCACACGAGAAGAGCTGTATTCATTTTCGGAAGCTGTGTTTACAAATATTCTTGAAACACCGGGCTCTCCCGACATTTACAGTATCAATGCAGTAGCATTCTCCGGAAATCAGATTTGGGTGGCTACGGGCAATAAGGGTATTTATATTTTTAATAATGAGGAATGGTTGCTCCAGAACACCGAAACGGGTTTGCCAACCAATAATATCAGTTATTTATTCTGTGACCCCGCAACCGGCTTACTGTGGCTCTCAACCAATATAGGCACATTTGTTACCGATGGCAACGAATATGTATTTATGCATCCCTACAGCGGAGACACTAACAAAGGTAAATTTGTATTTACGCCAAAAGCCATCTGGCAAAGTGGTGGTCGCTATATTGCCCGCCTCGGTCGCAATGTGTCATCATCAGAAATACTCAGTAGCCTGAATACTTTTGTTTGCTACCCCAATCCGGCCAACGAAACACTGTATATTGAAGTAAACAATCCGGGTTATCGTGGCGACATCAACCTGTGCGACGCGATGGGGCGAATTATATGCATATTGCCATATAAAGGAAGCCGATTAAGTTTGCCCGTTGCAAACCTTACTCAGGGAATGTACCTTATTATGGCTCAGGGCATGCCGGTAAAGAAAATACTGATTACCCGGTGATAAGAATTCATGTAGCGAAGATTGTCCTACCCTCTCCCTCTCTCCATGCTCACACTCACGCCTGCAATGGGTCCGCCCATGGCCGGGTTGATTTTTCGCACGCGTATGCCGGCCAGTTGTAACCCGTCGAACCGTTCGAACAGAGCATCCAGACAATGCGAGGCCAGGGCTTCCAGCAGGTTGTACTGCCCTTCTTCGAATACACGCCGGATACAGACGTAAGCTTCCTGGTAATTCAGAGCGTCGGCAATGTTATCGGAGGTTGCAGCCGGACAGGTGTCGGTATCCATCCACACATCAGCCAGAAAACGGGTTCCACTTTCTTTTTCTTCGGCATAGTGGCCGTGGCAGGCAAAAAACTCCATGCCCTCGAGCGTTATTCTTCCCATATTAACTCCACATTTTGGTGCGCAAGATAATACTAAAAACGCTTCCTTTTCCCGGCTCCGATTCAATCAGCAACTCTCCGTGGTTTAGTTGGGTGAACTCTTTCACAATCAACAGACCCAGACCGGAACCTTTTTCGTCGGCAGTTCCGCGGGTGCTGATGTTTCCGAGGCCTTCGCGCAGTTTCTTTAGTGTGCCGGCTTCAATGCCAACACCACTGTCTTTTACCGAAATCATTACTTTTCCATCGGGGGCAGGGCTTATCAAACGACTGCTGATTGTGATTTCAGAATCCGGGTAAGAGAACTTCAGGGCATTGTTAATCAGGTTGTTAATCACAAGAAGCAGCACAAAGCGGTCGGCAAATACCACCGAATCGTCGCAATCGGATGTTATTTTGATTTTTTTCGATTCCGAAATGCCATGAAACGACTGTATGCTTTCCGATATCAAACCGTCAACTGCTACAAAAACCGGGTTTAATTTAACGCCGCCCAGTTCCTTTTTACCCCAGATTAATAAATTCTCTAATAAATGCAGAGCCGAGGTGGATGAGTTGATGATATAATTCAGTTTTTTCCGGCGTTCATCGTTATCGCATTCCTCCCAGAGTACTTCGGAATACAGATTGATAACACTAAGCGGACTCCGTAAATCGTGACCGATAATACTGAACAGTGTATCTTTTGTTTTTACAACATGTTCCAGTTCGTTTTTGCTTTGCTGCAACGATTTGTTTTTACGCTCAAGCATAACGGTGCGTTGGTGTACTCGCTCCTCAAGGCTTTGATTTGCTGCAGCCAGTTCGTCGGCCATTTCTTCCTGTTTTTTCAAAAGACTGGCCTGTCGTTTGGCCAATAAAGCAATCTGCGATGTTACAAACAGAAATATACTGATTAAAGTAAAGAGCATGTGCAACTCGGGGTGTGAACCACGATAGAGCAGCTCAAGAATCGAAAACACAATAAATAGCAGATAGGCAAACAAAAACAAGGGTGCAATGTGTTTGCGCAGAAACAACCTGACACAAATTACAATCAGCCCGTATAACGAAACACCCACCAGAAAATATTGATTGTAATACACGAGTAACGATAAATCATAGAGGCGGGTAAAAAAGCCTGCTCCTCCTGCCAACGCAAGAATTACAGCAATGATAATATTAGGAATTTTCAGCCTTGGAGTAGGATACAGCGTAAAATAGTACCCAAAAATTGCCATGGCCATAAGGTTCTGCGAAAAGAAATCGAAGCGTACGGCATTGCTGAACGATAAGTGGACCCATCCATAAATCAGGGCATCATTATGAAACAGAATTCGTGCGGCAACAATGGCGAGCAGTACCGCAAAATAAAATTGCGGTTTATCCTGAAGGCGGAAAACGAACAGGAGTAAAAACACCAGCGAAGTGGCCAGCAACAGATTTATGCTGAATATGTCGGACACCAGATGTTGATATTCCATCCTCCGAATCCGGGTTTCGGTGCCAATGCTTACCATCCCGGTAATTCCTCCGGTCTGGTGATGGAAATTCGAGACCTGAATGGTTATGTGAATGGTATCGGATTCGTTATTGAAATAATAATACCGGGTAATTACCATTGGTTGGGACGAGGCGGCATTTGTCCCCGGAATGCCATTTTCGAATACCAGATCGTTGTTTACAAAAATCTTCGAGGCTGTGTGGATATGGTCGAAACGTATGCCCAATGCAATTTTTGGTGCTTTCAGGGCGATATGGTAGGTGCCGAATCCAATGCCGGATTTCGCAGACCTTACAAGCGAAAACGATTTTCCCCACAACTCCGGCAATCTGCGTGCAATGGGTTTAAACCGGTAGCTGTGTATCATCGAAGGCTCAAGAAATACCGTATCGTAGTATTCCCAGCCTTCGGCAAGATTCAACTTTTCGGGTTTTCCGTTGGCAAGAGCTGTGATATCGCAAGCCTTGTGCAACGAAGGCTGAACGCGCATAGCCCCTGCTTCCTGACTGAAAACCAACCAGAAACACATTAGCCCCGATAAAGCCCAAATCTTCATATAGAATTAAACGAATAAAATTAAATGAATTTCGGCTATTCCGCAAATAAATTAAGTGTTATTTTTGCCTGATTAACATTATTGTAGCATTATGTCGCCCGAAAACACATCGTTGAATTTTATTGAGCAGATTGTTGATGAGGATCTGAAGTCAGGAAAACACAGCAGTATTATCACGAGGTTTCCCCCGGAACCCAATGGCTATCTGCACATTGGCCACGCCAAATCAATCTGTCTGAACTTCGGGTTGAAGCGAGATTTTAATGGAAAAACCAACCTCCGTTTCGACGATACAAACCCCACTGCCGAAGATGTGGAATATGTGAACAGTATCATGGAAGATGTTCGCTGGCTAGGTTTCGAATGGGATAAGCTTTTTTATGCTTCCGATTATTTTGGTCAGCTTTACGACTGGGCCGTTCAACTTATTCAGCAAGGCAAAGCCTACGTTGATGAGCAAACACCCGACGAAATAAGCTGGCAACGCACAAACCCGACTGAACCGGGTATTGAAAGCCCCTTCAGAAATCGGCCTGTTGCCGAAAACCTGGCCATGTTCGAACGCATGAAAAACGGAGAGTTCGAAAACGGGAGTATGGTGCTCAGGGCAAAAATCGACATGAACTCGCCCAACATGCACATGCGCGACCCCATAATGTATCGTATCCTGAAGCAGCACCATCACCGCACAGGAGATGCATGGTGCATATACCCGATGTATGATTATGCCCACGGCCAGAGCGATTACATCGAAGGAATCACCCACAGTATCTGTACCCTCGAATTCGAAGTGCACCGACCGCTGTACGACTGGTTTCTCGATCAGATTATCGAAGGAAGCTATCGCCCGCGACAAATCGAATTTGCAAGGCTCAACCTGTCGTATACCGTTATGAGTAAGCGAAAACTGCTCGAATTGGTCAAAGGCGCGTATGTAAACGGTTGGGACGACCCACGCCTGCCCACCATCAGCGGATTGCGCCGCAGAGGCTATACCCCCGAATCGATTCGCAACTTTGCCGAACGCATCGGAGTAGCTAAACGCGAAAATGTAATTGATGTTGGCTTGCTCGAATATTGTGTGCGCGAAGACCTCAACAAAAAAGCACGCAGGTTCATGGCCGTGCTCGATCCGGTAAAAGTGGTAATTACCAATTATCCCGACAACCAAATCGAACCACTCGAAGCGATCAATAACCCCGAAGAACCCGAAGCCGGAACACGAATCGTTGAGTTTGGCCGCGAAATATGGATTGAACGCGACGATTTTCAGGAAATTCCCCATAAAGATTTCTTCAGGTTAAGTCCCGGAAAAGAAGTGCGTTTGCGCTATGCATACTTCCTGAAATGCGAATCGGTGATTAAAAACGATGACGGTAGCATAAATACAATTTTGTGTACCTACGACCCCGAAAGCAAAGGCGGAAAATCGCCTGACGGACGAAAAGTGAAAAGTACAATTCACTGGGTTTCGGCAGCTCATGCCCGCGACATAGAGGTACGCCTTTACGACCGCTTGTTCTCGGTTCCCAATCCCGATGATGTTCCCGAAGGTGGCGATTTCAAAGATTTTCTTAATCCGGATTCACTTACTGTGATTCGTGCCAAGGCTGAAACAGCCATTGCCGAAGTACAGGTATCCGACAAAATACAATTTGAACGCAAAGGATATTTCTGCTGCGACCCCGATTCAAGTAACCAATTGCAGGTATTCAACCGGGTTGTCGATTTAAAAGATACCTGGGCTAAACTGGCGTCAAAATAAAAATACTATGAAAAAAATCGCATTGTTTCCGGGCTCTTTCGACCCTTTTACTGTGGGTCACGAATCCATTGTGAAACGGGCGCTTCCCTTGTTCGACACAATTATTATCGGTATTGGCGTTAACGAGGCAAAACACGATTTTTTCCCCCTGCTGTCGCGTGTTGAATGGGTAAAAAGTGTTTTTGCCGAAGATCCGTCGGTGCAGGTTACCACCTATTCTGGCCTTACCATAGAGTTTTGTAAAAAAATCGGAGCGCAATATCTCATCAGGGGTTTACGAACATCGGCTGATTTCGAATTCGAAAGGGCCGTGGGTCAGGTAAACAAAGTTCTTGACAACAGGGTAGAAACTATTTTTCTGCTGACCCGTCCCGAGCACAGCTTTATCTCATCGTCGATAGTTCGCGATGTTTACAAAAACGGGGGCGACATCAGGTCATTTATCCCTGTCGCCATGCACGGTAAGTTGTAAAAACACAGAATTAATACCCATTTTGCTTTTCGATAAGCAAAATCAGACTGTGAATTATTTTGATGTGAATTTCCTGAATTCTGTCGGCATACCCGTTCCACGGAACCCTGATTTCGATGTCGCACAGAGGTCCGATTTTTCCGCCATCCTTTCCGGTAAGACCCACAACTTTCATTCCCCGGCAATGTGCTGCCCTGATGGCAAACAAAACATTTTCGGAGTTTCCGCTGGTGCTGATGGCCAGCAACACATCGCCCGGTTTACCCACCGCTTCGATGTACCGTGAAAAAACATGCGAAAACCCATAATCGTTACCGACACAGCTTAAATGACCAGGGTCCGAAATGGCAATCGCAGCCAGCCCGGGTCGATCGTCGCGGAAACGGCCGCTCAGTTCCTCGGCAAAATGCATGGCATCGCACATGCTGCCCCCATTGCCACAACTGATAATTTTTTTATCCGATTTCAATGCCTCCGTCATCAGTGTGGCGGCTTGTTCGATACGGTCGAAATTGCCGGCGCCCTCAATAAAAGCCTGCAAAACCGAAAGGGCTTCGTTGAACTGGGTTTTTATCATAACCTGAATATTTGTAAAAACTTCCCAAATGTAATGATTTTCCCGCGAAATATTCCGATGCATATTTAAGCCTGCTTTTGAGGCTTTTGCAGGAAATGATTCTGATTGTTGCGAAAATTGTGTTTTACAGTTTGATTTTCAAAATATTAATTATCTTTGCCGTCCGGTTCGAGAAACCGGTTTAGTAACGTTTAATTAAACTGATAAAAAATGGCATTAAAAATCAGACTTGCACGACATGGTAGAAAAAGCTTTGCTTACTATCACATTGTTGTTGCCGACAGCAGATCGCCACGCGATGGCAGATTTGTAGAACGTATCGGATCTTACAATCCGAATACCAATCCCGCAACCATAGACCTTGATTTCGACAAGGCATTAACCTGGTTGCAAAACGGGGCTCAGCCCTCCGACACCTGCAGGCTCATCTTATCCTACAAGGGTGTGATGATGAAAAAACACCTCCTCGAAGGAGTTACCAAAGGTGCTTTCGATGCAAACGAAGCCGAACTGCGCTTCGAAAAGTGGATGAAAGAAAAGGCTGCCAAAGTAGCTGCCAAAGTTGACCGTTTATCGTCGGAAAAGAACGCCGAAGAAAAACAAAAACATGCAGCTGAGGTAAAAGTTAAAGAAGAGCGCGCACAGGCACTTGCCCGTAAGTATGCCGAAGAAGCTGCCGCCCAAAAAGCTGCTGAAGAAGCCGCCGAAGCTGCTGCTGAAGAAGCAGTTGAAGCTGTTGCCGAAGAATCGGCCGAAGCCGCTGAAGAAAAAGCCCCCGAAAACGAATAATTGCGTTTTCGCGATGATCGACATCGGGTTGTGCCGGCTTGTTGGCGTTGCAGCCAAACCTTTGGGTAACAAAGGCAAGCTTCAGATAAAACTCGACGAAAATTGTAACACCGGATTGCTGAACAAATGCAATTCGGTGTTCCTTTTTATCGACGGTCTGCTCGTTCCTTTTAGGATCGACGAAATCGAAGTACTTTCGAAGACTGCCATGCTGCAACTCAGTACAATCGACACAGTCGAAAAAGCCCTGAAACTGCGGGATTGCAAGGTATATATGTCTGTACAAAATTCGAAACGGTCATCTTCGCGAAAATCTTCCGGTCAATCCGACCTGATTGGCTTTGCCGTATACGACAAAAATGCGGGTTTTGTTGGCCATATTACCGGGTTTAACCTGATTCCCGAAAACCCCCTTTTCGAAATCGACAACAACGGAACCCAGATACTGGTGCCGGCTCACGACGATTTTATTGAAGCCGTCGATGACCAAAATTCAATGATTTTAATCAATATGCCCGAAGGTTTTTTTGATATTTTCTAACATCGGCAAACTCTTCAAAAATTATTATTTTTGTACCCTGTATAATCGTTCAAGAATCATGGAAAACACAGCAAAAAAAGAACGGACAACCAAAGTCCTTATCGCATTGATTGCAATTTTAGTTGTAGGAATTGGTTTTCTTACCTGGATGGTAATTGACCTGAAAAATCAAAATCAGAATCTGACGCAAAAAACAGTAATTGTTACCAACGAGAAAGAACTCGTAAAGCTTGAACTGACCAACCTGCTCGAAGATTACGAAGACCTGAGTACCAACAACGACAGTCTGAATGGGGAGCTCGAAAAAGAAAAAGCACGCATAAAGCAACTGATTGGCGAAATCGAAAACATGAAGAGCATCAGTGCTTCACAAATGACCAAATACAAAAAAGAGCTTGAAACACTGCGCGACATCATGAAGCATTATGTCTATCAGATTGACTCTCTCAACACGCTGAATCAATCCCTCATGGCCGAGAACGAAACCATACGCCGCGACAAGGAACAGCTCGAGTATCAATACGATGTGATTGTAGAGAAAAATGCCGAATACGAAGTGGTTGTCGAAAAAGCATCCATGGTGAAAGCAAACAATATCTACATTCAATATCTGAACAGCCGCGGTAAAGAAACAACAAAAGCATCGAAAATAACCAAGCTGAAAGCCAACTTTACCATGGTCGAAAACAGCCTTGCAACCCAGGGAAATAAAATGGTTTACATGCGTATTTTTAATCCTGATGGCAGTGTAATGTCAAGTGGAAAAACCATGACAATTCACGATGAACCCGTTGCCTATTCTGCCGCACGACAGGTATTATACGAGGGCAACAACCTAGAGGTGGCTATCTATTTCGATGTTCAGGGTGAACTGAAACCGGGAACTTATAATGCTGAATTGTTTGTTGATGGATATATGATGGGTGGGAGCAGTTTCCTGATTGCCAAATAGCCTGAAGCCGGGAATCTTTTCTCAATGGAAATTATCGCGCGCCCCGATGCATTACCTACCATAATCAGTCTGGTAGCTGCGTTTTTTAGCCTTGCCCTGCTTGCCTGGTTGCGTACAAACGGTGCCAAATACCTTGCCGATGCCAGTCTGGCCGTGGTTTCCGAAAAACGTGCGCTGAAAATGTGGAACGAAAAAAGTTCGACCACACAACGCAATTTTGTAATTCACAATGTTATTTTACTAATAAATTTCTCGGTCCTTTTTTTTCAATTGGCACAGCAAAATTCAGTTGTCATGACTCACAATTACGCTGTTGATTTTCTGATTATTCTTGCCGCCACCGCATTGTTTTTTACACTCAAGGTAATGGCCTATCTTTTTGTGGGTTTTTCGTTTTCCGAAATCGATCAATCACGCTGGTATTCCCATAATGTGATGATAATTTACCGCGGTTACGGATTTATTTTATTCCCTGTGATAATTGCCGTACCTTTTTTTACTGGTAATGTTACTAACGCGGTTTTTGTGGCAGCCTTGGTACTGTTTGCTTTTTCACAAATACTGATTTTCGTTCGGGCGTATACAATAAGCCGTAAAACAAAATTTTCAATTTTATACTTGTTTTTGTATCTTTGTGCCCTTGAAATAATACCTGTTTTGTTTGTCGTTAAAATCAGCGGGTTATTTTTCTAATGATTGCTGGAGTAAAGAAATTTTAAAGAAATGGCACAGAAAATTAAAACAATTCTGGTTTCTCAACCCAAGCCCGAAAACGATAAATCGCCTTACGCCGAACTGGCTCGTAAACACAACCTCAAAATCGATTTCAGGCCGTTTATTCAGGTTGAGGGTGTCGATTCGAAAGAATTCCGGAAATCGCGGGTTGATGTGGCCACCCATTCAGCCGTTATTTTCACCAGCAAACTGGCCATAGATCACTATTTCAGGATTTGTGAGGAACTCAAATGTACCATATCAGAAAACACCAAGTATTTTTGTGTCGCTGAGTCGATTGCCTATTACCTGCAGAAATACATCGTGTATCGCAAACGCAAAATATTTTTTGGTAACGGTTCATTCGACGACCTCATGACCGATATCATGAAGAACAAAGAAGAATGCTTTCTGCTGCCTTTAAGCAACCCGCATAAACCCGATATCCCCGACACCCTCGAACGGGCAGGTATCCGCTTCAGCCGTGCGGTGCTTTATCAGACAGTAAGTGCCGACCTTTCGGATCTGAAACATGTGAACTATGATGTGCTCGTTTTCTTCAGCCCCATGGAAATTGCTTCCTTGTTTCAGAATTTCCCCGATTTTGCGCAAAACGAAACACGCATTGCCACTTTTGGCGAAGCCACGGCAAAAGCTGTCCGCGACGCACAGTTACGTATCGATATCGAAGCGCCCAATCCGGTTTCCCCATCTATGGTGATGGCTCTCGAAAACTATATCTGTCAGTTGAACCGCGAAAACAAGAAATAAAAGCGTGTCTGACGATACCGGCGCCTGCCGACATACCCAACCGCTAAAACTCAGTTTTGGAAAACAACAGCATCTGTGTGGTGAAAAAAACATTACAACGTTGTTCTCCCGTGGAAAACACCTGAATCAAGCCCCCGTAAAAACCGTGTACGTTTTTGTTCCTGCCGAAGCTCAACCCGTCAGGGTACTCGTGAGTGTGCCGAAACGTTTGTTTCGTAAAGCCCACGACCGAAACCTCCTCAAAAGGCGACTGAGAGAAGCATACCGCCGCAATAAACACATTCTTTACCACACAGTCGGAACATCAGGGTTTTCGTTGCGCCTTGCCTTTGTGTACACAGCTTCCGATATTCTGAGCTATTCCGAAATCGAAAATAAAATAGTTCTATCTTTACAGCGTTTAAACATTATAGTACAGCAAAAAATTCAACATAATGAAAATTCTTCCCGCTAAACGCCTTACCCATTTACTGATGAAACCGCTGTTGACCGGATTCATGGCCATTGCCCTGTTGCCTCTGTTTGCACAGACCGAAACCGATAAAAGCTTCGAAACAGTTAAGCACCTCGATATATTTTATTCGCTCTATAAAGAAGTCGATTTGTTTTACGTCGACGAACTCGATCCCTCCAAAACCATTGGTACTGCCATCGATGCCATGCTCGAATCGCTGGACCCCTACACTGTGTACATCACCGAATCCGAAATCGAAGACCTTCGATTTATGACCACCGGCGAATATGGTGGTGTTGGTGCCCTGATACGCAAACACAACGAGTTTGTGGTGATTTCGGAGCCATACGAAAACTACCCCGCCCAAAAAGCCGGACTGCGTGCCGGCGATGCCATTGTGTCGATCGATGGCAAAAGCATGAAAGATAAAAACACCTCCGACGTCTCCGAATTGCTTAAAGGACAACCTAATACCGTGGTTAAGCTGCTTATCCGCCGCCCCGGTGTCGAAAACGACATGGAATTTTCGCTCACCCGCATGGAAATTAAAATCCCCAGTGTTCCCCATTATCAGCTGCTCGAAGGCAACATCGCCTACATTCAGCTCAGCAGTTTTACCAACACAGCCGCTTCCGAAGTAAAAGACGCCTTTCTCGAACTCAAAAAAGACAAGGAACTTAAAGGCGTTATTCTCGATCTGCGCGGAAACCCGGGCGGATTGCTCATCGAAGCAGTTAAAATCTGCAACATATTTGTCGATAAGGGGCAAACCGTGGTGAGCACCAAAGGCAAGGTGGCGCAGTGGGACAAAACCTATCTCACCACCGACACTCCTGTCGATGCCGGAATACCTCTGGTGGTACTGGTAAACCGTGGTTCTGCTTCCGCTTCCGAAATTGTGTCGGGTTGCATTCAGGATCTCGACCGTGGGGTTATTGTTGGCCAGCGTACCTTTGGCAAGGGCCTGGTGCAAACCACACGCGACCTCAGCTACAACACCAAACTCAAAGTGACTACCGCCAAATACTACATCCCCAGTGGCCGCTGCATTCAGGCGCTCGACTACACCCACCGCAACGAAGACGGTAGTGTGGGGCGTGTTCCCGATTCGCTGGTTTCGGAATTCTCAACGCTCCACGGACGCAAGGTGTACGATGGGGGAGGGGTACTGCCCGATATTGTCACCGAAACCGAAACCTTCAGCAATATCGCCGTCAGCCTGCTAGCCAAAAACATAATTTTCGACTTTGCGACCTGGTTTGTAAACAACAACCCCACTATTGCCGATGCAGGCAGTTTTACCATCGACGAAAAAATATATGCCGATTTTCTCAGCTTTATTGCCGATAAGGATTTCGACTACAAAACCGAAACCGAAGAACAGCTCAACGAGATGATCGAAACAGCCCAAAAAGAAAAATACTACGATGTGGCAGCACAGGAACTCGAAGCCCTGAAACTGAAGTTTGCCCACGACAAAAACAAAGACCTGCAGATTTTTAAAAGCGAAATTTCGGAACTTATCGGTGACGAAATTGTGCACCGCTACTACTATCAGAAAGGCCGTACCCAGTATATGATGAAGTACGATAAAGAACTGCAGGCAGCCATCGACGTTATTAACGACAGCGTTCGCTATCAGAGTATTTTAAGTGGAACCCGAAAATAATTCAAACAATGGAAACAGTATTAAGCGGAATCAGGTCAACCGGAAAACTACATTTGGGAAATTATTTCGGGGCGGTGCAGAACTTTGTGAAAATGCAGCACCACAACCGTTGTTTCTTCTTTATAGCCGACTATCACGCCCTCACCACCCACCCGAAATCCGACGATTTTCATGCCAACGTAAAGCAGGTGCTGGTCGAATACATTGCAGCCGGCCTCGACCCCGAGGTTTCCACCCTCTATGTGCAGAGCGATGTGCCCGAAATATTCGAACTTTACCTGATACTCAACATGTTGGCCTACAAGGGTGAACTCGAGCGCACCGCTTCGTTCAAGGAAAAAGCCCGCAAACAACCCGATAACATCAACGCCGGTTTGCTCACCTATCCGGTGCTCATGGCTGCCGACATACTCATTCACCGTGCCGACAAGGTGCCGGTGGGCAAAGATCAGGAGCAGCACCTCGAAATGACCCGCAAATATGTAAGGCGTTTCAATCAGCTCTACGACACCGATTTCTTTAAAGAACCCGAACCCTACAACTTTGGCCGGGCACTGATAAAAATTCCCGGACTCGATGGCAGCGGTAAAATGGGTAAATCCGAAGGCAACGGCATATTCCTGTCGGATACCCCCGATGTAATCCGCAAAAAAATAATGCGCGCTGTAACCGACACCGGGCCCACCGAACCCAATTCGAAGCCCACCGAGCCGGTGCAGAACCTGTTCACCATTATGGAAGTAGTGTCGCAGCCCGAAACATTGCAGTTCTTCAGGCAACAATATGCCGAATGCAATATACGATACGGCGATTTGAAAAAGCAGATTGCCGACGACGTAATCGCTGCCGTTGAACCCATTGGCAAGCGCATTGCCGAGCTGATGAACGACAACGACTATTTAGCCCGTGTGGCTGCCCGTGGTGCCGAAAAAGCCCGCGAATCGGCCGCTGCCACCCTGCGCGAAGTGCGCCGCATTGTCGGGGTAAAAGCACTCTAGCAGCAAGCTCACAACATCTGTTTTTAGCATCATTCCTATTCGTTTTTTCGATTAAACGAACTATGGTTTGTGGTGTATCCATTCTGGTTTCCCCTATTCCCGGTGCCTCGCCCGCGTTTGCAACGCGGGTGTATCTATCTCAGCATTTGCAATGCAATTCGTCAATTCAATCCCAAATCTTCAATCAAAAACCCCCCAAAAAAATTTGCCGTTCGCTCGAGTTTACATTAAGCTTGTCAATATGTCAATACCGATTGAACGCCCGACAGTGTCGATTGAACGCCTGTCAATGCCGATTGAACGTCCGTCAATGCCGATTGAACGCCCGTCAATGCCGATTGAACGCCCGTCAGTGTCGATTGAACTTCCTTCAATGCCGATTGAACACCCGTCAGTGTCGATTGAACGTCCGTCAATGCCGATTGAACGCCCGTCAGTGTCGATTGAACGCCTGTCAATACCGATTGAACGTCCGTCAGTGTCGATTGAACACCCGTCAATGCCAATTGCACGCCCGTAGAGACGCGATTTATCGCGTCTCCTGTATCGGGTCTCCTGTATCGCGTCTCCTTCATCGCGCCCCTTTCATCCAACCAGCGAAAGCAACATCATCCACCGCTCCCAAATTAGGTTTTGAAAGTTTTGCGCGATAGTCTATATTTGCAAATCTTTTTAAAAATTAAACGAAACAGAACATGGGAAAGAAATTTCCGGAATATAAGAACCTCGATTTGCCTGCTATAAACAAAGGCATCAATCAGGTTTGGGACAGCGAAAACACATTCGAAGCAAGCATCTCAACGCGCCGCCACAACAAAAGCTTTGTATTCTACGAAGGGCCTCCCTCCGCCAATGGCAAACCCGGTATTCACCACGTAATGTCGCGCACCATCAAAGATATTTTCTGCCGCTACAAAACCCTCGACGGCTACCGCGTCGACCGTAAGGCCGGCTGGGATACCCATGGTCTGCCCGTCGAACTCAGTGTCGAAAAAACCCTCGGCATCACCAAAGAAGACATCGGCAAAAAAATCAGCATCGAAGACTACAACAACACCTGCCGCAAAGAAGTGATGAAATACACCCGCGAGTGGGAAGACCTTACCCGCAAAATGGGTTACTGGGTCGATATGGAAAACCCCTACATCACCTACGATAACCGCTACATCGAAACCCTCTGGCACCTGCTGAAAACGCTCTACAACAAAGACTGCCTCTACAAAGGATACACCATTCAGCCCTATTCGCCGGCTGCCGGCACCGGTCTCAGCACCCACGAACTCAACCAGCCGGGTTGCTACAAAGATGTGAAAGACACCACCTGCGTCAGCATGTTTTCGCTCATCCGCAACAAGGCTTCACAATTCCTTTTCGACCTGGCCGGAGCCGATGTTTCAATCATGGCATGGACTACCACACCCTGGACACTTCCGTCGAATACCGCACTGGCCGTGGGTAACCACATCAACTATGTACTCGTAAAAACCTTCAACCCATACCTCGGCAGCGAGGTAAACGTGGTGCTTTGCAGCGACAGACTGGCGGCATACTTCAAACCCGAAGCCGAAGGACTCGCCTTCGATACCTATAAACCCGGCGATAAAATTATCCCTTACAAAATACTGGGTCAGTTCAGCGGGTCTCGGCTCGTTGGCATGCACTACCAACAACTCATCAACTGGGTTCGCCCCGACGGCGATGCTTTCCGCGTAATTGCAGGCGATTATGTCACCACCGACGATGGTACCGGCATTGTGCACATTGCGCCCACCTTTGGTGCCGACGACCTCAGGGTAGCCCGCGCAGCAGGCATCGTGCCCCTGCTCATTACCGATACCGACGGCAATCATCAGGCCCTCGTCGATAAACAGGGACGTTTCTACCGTATGGCCGACATTGATCCGCAATACCTTTCGGCTTTTGTCAATACACAAACCTACGCCGCTTACGAAGGCCGCTTTGTAAAAAACGAATACGACAACTCCGCCACAGCAGATACTGCTCCGGTAGATGTTGATATTGCCGTGATGCTGAAATCCGAAGGCAAGGCATTCCGTGTCGAAAAACACACCCACAACTATCCGCATTGCTGGCGAACCGATAAACCCATTCTCTACTACCCGCTCGACTCGTGGTTTATCAGGACAACCGCCTTTAAAGACCGGTTGATTGAACTCAACAAAACCATCAACTGGAAACCGGCATCCACCGGCGAGGGTCGTTTTGGCAAATGGCTCGAGAACCTGGTCGACTGGAACCTCAGCCGCTCACGCTATTGGGGAACCCCGTTGCCCATCTGGAGCACCGCCGATGGCAGCGAACGCTTATGTATCGGCTCTGCCGAAGAACTTATGCTGGGAATCGAAAAAGCAATCGCCGCCGGTTTTATGTCAGAAAACCCCTATGCGGATTTTGTACCGGGCGACAACAGTGCCGAAAACTATCGAAAAATAGATTTGCACCGGCCTTATGTCGATCGCATTGTTCTCGTTTCGGAGTCCGGGAAACCCATGTACCGTGAACCCGACCTCATTGATGTGTGGTTCGACAGCGGTGCTATGCCTTACGCACAATGGCACTATCCCTTCGAGAACAACGAAAACTTCGACAAGCTGTTCCCTGCCGACTTTATTGCCGAAGGTGTTGATCAGACCCGTGGTTGGTTCTTCACACTGCATGCCATTGCCACCATGATCAGCGACAATGTTTCGTACCGAAACATTATTTCGAACGGATTGGTGCTCGATAAATTCGGTAACAAAATGTCGAAACGCCTCAACAACACGGTCGATCCCTTCGAGGTGATGGAACTCCACGGCGCCGATGCCCTGCGCTGGTATATGATTACCAATGCCCAACCCTGGGATAACCTGAAATTTGAGGTAGAAACCGATAAAGAAACCGGAAAAACAGTGTACACCGGCATCGAGGAAGTGAAACGCAAGTTTTTCGGTACGCTCTACAACACCTACAGTTTCTTTGCACTCTATGCCAATGTGGATAACTACCGGGCCGGCGAGCCGCTGATACCGTTTGCCGCGCGTCCCGAGTTGGATCGCTGGATTATTTCCTTGCTCAATTCGCTGATTATCGAAGTAAAAGACCACTACGAAAACTATGAACCCACACGGGCTGGCAGGGCAATACAGACTTTTGTTACCGACCACCTCAGCAACTGGTATGTTCGTCTGGGCCGCAAGCGCTACTGGGGCGGCGAATACGATACCGACAAAATTTCGGCGTATCAGACCCTCTATCAATGCCTTGTTACAGTGTCGAAGCTGGCTTCGCCAATTGCCCCGTTTATAACCGACCGCATATACCGCGACCTGAATGCCACCACCGGCCTTGAGGAATACACTTCTGTGCATCTGAGCCGTTTCCCCGAAGCCGACGAAGCATGCATCGACAAAAAACTCGAAGAACGCATGCAGCTGGCACAGGACATTTCGTCGATGATCCTCAGCCTGCGCCGTAAAGTCAATATCAAGGTGCGTCAGCCCTTGCAGCAAATTATGGTGCCCGTGCTCAGCGACGATTTCGGGCAGCAGCTCAGGCAGGTCGAAAGCATCATTCTTACAGAAACCAACATCAAGCAGATTCAGTACCTTACCGATGCTTCAGGCTTACTGGTCAAGAAAATAAAACCCAACTTCAAAACCCTGGGTCCGAAATACGGCAAGCTGCTCAAACCCATTGGCGATTGCATTCAATCGTTTTCTCAGCAAGATATTGCCGAAATAGAGCGCAACGGCAGCAAAACGATACACATCGATGGAAGTGAATTACTTCTCGATATTGCCGATGTCGAAATTATGTCGGAAGACATTCCCGGATGGTTGGTGGCCAACGAAGGCAGGCTCACCGTAGCCCTCGACATTCATGTTACCGAAGCCCTGAAACTCGAAGGACTGGCGCGCGAGCTGGTCAACCGCATTCAGAACCTCCGTAAAGAAAGTGGTTTCGACGTAACCGACAAAATCAATATTTACATCGAAAAACATCCTGAGTTAAGCGAAACAATCGATGTTTACGGCAACTACATCTGTTCACAAACATTGGGTTCTTCAATAAATATTATTGAAAAAATGGAACATAATTCGGCGAAGCTCGTAGAAGTAGATAATTTTGAAACGCTTATTTGGGTGGAACGTATTTGATATTAACGAAAACTATTCGATCATGACTGAAGAAAAGAAGAGATACAGCAAAGCAGAGTTGGATGAATTCAAGGCGATAATTCTCGAAAAACTCGAAAAGGCCAGAAAAGATTACGACCTGTATAAGAATGCGTTGAATCATGGCGATACCAACGACACCGCCGATACGTCCCCGACTTTTAAGGTACTCGAAGAAGGTGCTGCCGTGTTGAGCAAGGAGGAAGCCGGTCGTCTGGCGCAGCGTCAGCTCAAGTTCATACAGCACCTGCAGGCCGCCCTGGTTCGTATCGAAAATGGAACTTACGGAATATGTCGCGAAACAGGCAAACTGATTTCGAAAGAAAGACTGCGTGCAGTGCCCCATGCTACATTGTGTATTGATGCCAAAAACAATCAGAAATAGGCTGGCAGTACATAAACTTTTCGTTTCTTTGTCACAAATTCTGAATCAGTGAAGAAAAAAGCAACTATTGTAGCCATTCTGGTGGTATTTCTGGTATTGCTACTCGATCAAAGCCTGAAAATATGGGTAAAAACCAACATGCACCTCGGCGAAGAAATTCATTTGATTGGTAATTCTGCAATGCTTCATTTCACCGAAAACCCGGGTATGGCTTTCGGGATGGAACTAGGCGGTAGCTGGGGCAAACCTGCCCTTACTATTTTCAGGTTTCTGGCCTGTATTGCTATGTCGATTTACCTGCACCGCATGATTAAGGCGGGTGCCAATTTACTTTTTGTGGTTTGTATCTCACTTATTATAGCCGGTGCTGCCGGAAACCTTATCGACAGTGCTTTTTACGGACTGATTTTCAGCGATAGCTTGTTTCAAACGGCAAGCATGTTTCCCGAAGGGGGAGGATACGGTAAGTTTTTGTATGGCTATGTGGTTGATATGTTTTATTGCCCGGTAATCCGCGATAGTGCAGGTAAAACATTGTTCTTTAAACCGGTATTCAATGTAGCCGACTCGTCGATTACGGTTGCTGTTGCCATAATGATTGTTTTTTATCGCAAAGTATTCCGTGAGTCTCTTAAAAAACCTGTTATTGCCGAAACAACCGAAGAATCCTCCAACGAGCAGCCTACAAGCCCTCAAATCTAAACCCCAGGGCAGTGTAGTGCCTCAGTATTATTTCGAGTAATTCCAGTGTGTTATGGCTGTTCTGAAATTTTTCGTGCAGCACGATTATACTGCCATTGCGCACCGAGAGTTTCACCGTTTCCATCATAGAAGCAGCATCGCGCGCGTCGATAAAATCGCCGGGCATGACATCCCACAGCACTATGTCGTATCGCTGCCTCAGCTTACGATATACGCCCGGAGTAATAAACCCGTAGGGTGGTCTGAAGAGACGGCTTTTGAGTAAACGAGCAGCGACATCTGTTTCGCTGATGAATTTTTTGTACCCGAATAAGCCTTGTTTTTTGTGGTACATGCCATGATTCCCGATACTGTGCCCTCCGCATCTGATTTTTTCTAATAAATCGGGGTGCTTATTTACCATAGTGCCCGTGCAAAAGAAGCTGGCTTTTGCCTGGTATCGGTGCAATATTTCCAGAATTTTCCCGGTGGTTTCAGGCCTGGGTCCGTCGTCGAAGCTCAGGTATAACACCTTCTCGTCAGGCGATTTTCTCACAATAATTGAGGGCATCAGCCACAGAGCCCAACGGGGTATCGGAATGTTATTTCTCACTGAGTTTACCTCCTGATTTTTCGAAAGCAGTAATCATTTTGCCATACTGCATCTCAATTTCGGGAAGGTATTCCTTGTGGTTGTACTCTTTCGCCATGCGATAGAGGTATTGCAGTGTGGCAAGGCATTTCTTTTCTTCAGCGCGCAGACTGAGCTGGTAGGCGTCGTCGAAAGCCAGCAGGTAAGTCAGATGCTCAATGGTATTTCGGGCTAGCAACGAAGCCGTTTCGCGCGCTTTTTTCTTTCGGTTGATGCGGTAATAGCCGTGAATGAGTGGTGCCGTATAGTATTCGTAGGGAACCCGGTCGTTGGGTATTTGTTTCAGGCACAGGTCAATTATTTCTTCCGATTCTTTCACCCTTCCCTCGAAATATAGTGCACGGGCGCAATGCCCAAAAATATTACGGTAGTTTGACGCCATGGTACGCATGTTGGCATCGAGGTAAACACTTTTGTCGGCATACGATTGTAACTTGAAATTGTTTTTCAGGTTGTTGAAAAGCAATGAGGCATCCACATACCCGATGCTTTGTTCGCTGAGTTCGTTAACAACCGGCATCAGCCTGAAGGCCATTCCTTCGAGGGCAAAATATTTTTCAAGCCCCAGATAGCTCCCAGTTCCTGCTGTTACAGCGAAGTACACAGGCCTTTCCCATTGGTTGTCGTTGATAATTTGCAGCACCAGAAGGTCTGAACGTGTTAATATTTGCTTTGGTATTGTCCATTCCATCCGGCTGACTGCCCATTGCAGCTGGTCTTTACGGAGGGTGCCGGTTTTCAGCAACTGTTGCGGATCGACGTCCATCATCATTTTTGCTGAAGGGAAATAATTAACCTGTGCATCGGAATAATTGTGTTTTACTTTATTGTCGGGATTGTCAGAAAATGCAAATGCCAGGGCATCTCCCAGGGGTACCGGTTTGGTGAGCTGCTTTTTTAGCATGGCATCTATCTCAAGAAGCAAGGCATGTGCTTTTTCGGGATTAATTCCCCAGGTTGCCAGAGACTCAGGCTTGCAAATGGTTTCGGTAAATGTCCGGAATGCCTTGAACTGTGGGTTTTTCCCATGAGGGGCCATGAACAGAAAATCTTTTTTAAGCTTTGTGTACTCATCGGATTTCTGTCGGGCATATTCCGTGTTGTCGAGCAATTCTGTCCAATGCCTGTAAATGCCAGCCATGGTAGTGTCGAATTCGACGCGGTTGGTTTCATATATCTTATCAACCATACCGAAAACATGGTCGTACACATAAATGTAATCGCGATTTCCGGCGGAATAATCCGAAGGTTGTAACCGGCATGGCACCGGATCACTTTCGTATTGTTTTTTGCGACACGCATCAATATAGTAATCATAGTTGAGTAAACTCAGGTTGATAACCCTCACATCGGTGCGTATGCCCTCTACCTCCTGAAGGTACCAGAGCGGATAGGTGTCGTTGTCGCCGTTGGTGAACAGAATGGCGTTGGGAGCCAGACCGGTGAGATAATTATAGGCCATTTCTACACTGGTACGACGCTTCGATTTATTGTGATCGTCGTAATTCTGTACTCCCATCAACACGGGTACCGCCAATCCAAACAGGGTAATCACGACAATGGCATTCCGGAAGTTGCGGTGCCGGAGTTTCAGTTGCTGAAACAGGGCAAAGCTGCCTATCCCCATCCAAAGCGCAAAACTATAGAAGGAACCGGCATAACTGTAGTCGCGCTCCCGGAGTTGGAGGGGGTGCTGATTCAGCCAAAAGGCGATGGCAATGCCGGTAAACACAAATAGCAGGCTTACCATGGTGAAACCTTTTTTGTCGCGACGGAACTGATAAACAAGTCCGGCAATTCCAAGCAGCAACGGAAGGAAATAATAGGTATTTCTTGCCTTATTGTCCGATAGAACCGGAGTGCAGTCGCCCGGGTCACCCAACCGGAGTTTATCAATAAAACCGATTCCCGAAATCCAGTTTCCATACAAGGGTCCGCCATGTCCCTGAATATCGTTTTGTCGGCCAACAAAATTCCACATGAAGTAACGCAGGTACATGTGTCCCAGCTGATAACGGGTCAGAAACCTGAAGTTTTCGGCTGAGCCGGGCAGTTTCAGTCCATCGGTTCCCGACCATTCTTTATAGGCAGCAATGTGATCGGGGCGACTGCTCCACATTCGTGGAAAAGGTTTTATTTCGCGTTTCGGAAAATTGGGTTTCATTCGCTTGCCTGTGGTTTCGTAACGACCGTTCACGGGTTTGCGGTGTTCTCCTGCTTCAATATAGGGAAGTCGTTTGTCGGGCTGTGAATTGAAAAACTGGCCGCTGAACAGGGGTTGTTCACCGTATTGCTCGCGTTCGATGTATGCCATCAGGCTGTATGCATGCGAGGGGTTCGCCTCGTTAATGGGTGTGCCGGCAGCCGAACGTATTACGGTAAGACCATAGCCCGAATAACCTGCTACCAGTAACAACAGCATGGTGAACACTATCTGCAGTCGGGGTTTCTTGTTTTTCATGGCCAGCCATGAGCCGGCAAACAGAAATCCCCATATCAATAAAAATGATGTATAAATACCGGACCGCAGCGGAAGGCCAAAACTGTTTACAAACAACACGTCGCTATAAGCCACAATGCGGCTGATCCCCGGAATGAACAGGTAAACCATGAACGCCAGCAGGCCCAGCGAGGCGAGGCTTAACAAAACAATATTTTTCCAGTTCATACGGTACATCCTGAACCCAAAAACAAATACAATGGCCGGAATGGCCAGCATATTAAGCAGGTGAGTACCTACCGACAGACCAATCAGCAGCGCGATGAGATATAACCAGCGTGACGAACCGGGTTTTTCGTGTTCAGCATCCCAGCGCAGGATGGCCCATACCACAATGGCAGTAAATAGCGATGAAAGGCTGTACACCTCGGCTTCGTTGGCTGAATTCCAGAATGTATCCGATACAGCGTATGCCAGTGCACCAATGGCGCTGCTTCCGCTTATGATAAGTTCTGCAGCCTTTGGGGTGGCAAATTGGGCTTTTTCACCAATACGCACCAGCAACATCCTTATGGTATGATACAAAAAATACAATGTTAATGCTGATGCCACCACCGATAGCAGGTTAACCAAAAAAGCCGCCGCCGTTCCGCTGCCAAACGAAAATATAGCAAATAGCCTTGCCAGAAGAATATAAAAAGGTGCTCCGGGCGGATGCCCAACCTCAAGCTTTACTGCGGTGGCAATCCACTCGCTGCTGTCCCAATATCCTCCGGCAGGCTCCATGGTAATCAGATACAACAAAGCCCCTGCAATGCAAATTCCCCACGAAATGAACCGATCGCTGCGTTTCATGATGCTGTTGTTTACATCGGCTAAGGTAAAAGAAAAAACAACGACTTATATTTCGAATTTGGAAGAGATGTATTTTAATCGAAACAAAAAATTTGTACATTTACAAAAAAATATTCGCTATGACTAAACTGATATGTTTAATTTTTGCAACCTGCATCGCTGTATCAGGTTTTGCCCAAACCGTTACCGAGTCTGAAGCATATATAGCCGGTGGAAAGCAAAATGCTCTGGTGGGACGAATTCCCAAAGGAGATATTGAACTGATTGCCAAAGAATGGAAAAATCTTATGAAAAAGTACAAAGCCGACGTATCGGGAAAAGAAGAAATATTTGGCGATAACGCGGTCATCAAATCAATATCCGATAACCCTATGGATGTATATGCCCGGGTGGAACGCGGTCGCGACGATGAGGTTAAAATTACGATTGCTTTCGATTTGGGCGGTTATTTTATGAGTTCAGCCCAGCAACCGGCTTTGTTCAAAAGTGCCCAGAAATTCATTGAGAAATTTGTTGAAGACCAATCGAAATCGGCCTATAAGAGCAATCTGAAATCGGAAGAGAAAGTATTGTCAACCCTCGAGAAAGACAAGAAAAAGCTGGAAAAGGAAAACGAAAAAATCGCCAAGAAAAACGAAGATCTCCGGCAACAGATTCAGGAAAACCAGCAAAAAATAAAAAACAACCAGACGACCATCGAGAACACCGGTAAAATGATTATGGATCAGGAAGCCAAAATAAAAGGTTTGAAGAACGAGAAGCCGAAATAAGGGTTGTTGATATTTTATGAATTATTCTTAATCGCCCTGCATTCATTGCGGGGCATTATTTTTATTTTTGCATGAAACTGAAAACACGAACACAATGAAATTCGGAGTTGTTATTTTTCCCGGGTCGAACTGCGACCACGATATGCTATATGCACTGGGCGATGTGCTGAAACAGGAAGTTACCGAGTTGTGGCATAAGGACAGCCAGCTGAAAAACTGCGATGCCATTGCCATTCCGGGTGGGTTCTCGTTTGGCGATTACCTGCGTTCGGGTGCCCTTGCGCGGTTTTCGCCGGTTATGGAAAAAGTGATTGAGTTTGCCAACCAGGGAGGTTTCGTGTTTGGTGTTTGCAATGGTTTCCAGATTCTCTGCGAAACAGGTTTGCTGCCGGGAGCCTTGCTGCACAACAGCAATCAGAAGTTTATCTGCCGTAATCAATATATCCGTGCCGAACACGACGATACGGCAATGACCGCACTGGTGCCTGCAGGCAAAGCCCTTAAAATACCCATTGCCCACGGCGAAGGTCGTTATTATGCCCCCAACGAAGTGCTGTCGGAACTTATCGAAAACAATCAGATTGTATGGCGCTATTGTGATTCAAAAGGTGAACTCTCCGAAAAAAGTAATCCCAACGGGTCATTGATGAATATTGCCGGAGTGTGTAATGCCGGTCGCAATGTGTTTGGAATGATGCCCCATCCCGAGCGCGCTGCCGACAGCGAACTCGGAAACACCGATGGACTGTATATCCTGAAGTCGATTGTTGAACACCTCGAAAGCAA
>JAGOEF010000002.1 GCA_017997855.1 Bacteroidales bacterium | reverse complement strand
CGAAACGATAAATCTGCTCAACCAATCGGTGTTTCCAGCCCCCATCAATGGCACCCATTATAATGCTGAGGTTTTCAACGGGCTTGTATTCAATTCTGTATAAGGGCTTTAGGGTATTTAATACATCAGTACCCGCATATTTTTGCAGATACAAACCTCCCGAAACCGACAGCTTTTTCGAAATATCATAGATAAGCATGGGTTTCAGATGTGCACCCAACAGGGTGTATGAATACACGTAATCATTGAAGTATTCGTTATTTTTAAAAAAATTATGATTACTCAGATGCAATTTGAAACGTGAAAGGTCGCCCTTTTGATCGGCTACCAGCATCCGCATGTTTTCCTGAGCAAAAACTCCGGCACAGGACAACAAAATCACTATGAAAACTATTATTCTCAGGTTTTTAGTATATTAGCCGTTTAATCAGTCATCGTTTATAAGCAAAACACAGATTACCATGCAAAGATATGTTTATAAAACAAATTTTAAGGTTTTATGTCTGTTAACGTTTGCAATAATAGAGTTTCACAGCCTTCTGGGCGGGAATTTTCAGGCTGTATCCGGCACCGATACTACGGCCAGATATTACACCCGGCTTTCGATGCAATATCTCGATTCCTCAGGAAACCGTTGCTTCGAATATGCGGGCAAGGCCATTGAATATGCGCACCGTGAGCGGAATAGTCAGTCAATGGCCGATGCATACAATGCAAACGCACTTGCGTTTCAGCTTAATGGTCAATATCGCGAAGCACTGGCCCTTTTCGACTCGGTAATTGTTTATGCAGAGGCGGCCAATGACATTTTCAGGTTAAATACCACATATAACAATATTGGAGTTATACTCCGGAAACAAGGCGCATTTGAGCCGGCAATTACCAATTTCGAAAAATCGTTGAATTATGCGCGTAAATGCAACGACAGCATTAGTATTGCCTACTGCCTTTCCAATATTGGAAGTTGCCATGCTGCCCAAAACAGCCACACGCTGGCACTAATTTTCTACTCCAGAGCGGTTGGTCTGTTTAATCAACTGCCCGACACACGTGTAAATATTGCCCATATCGAGAATAATGTTGCAGGTGTTTTAGGTCGGCAAAAGAAGTACGAAAGTGCTGTCTATCATTATAATAAAGCCTATGAGGTTTTCGATAGCCTGAAAAACAATGCTTTTTGCGTAAAAATTCTTGGTTTTACGGCAGAGGCCCTGTTGGCAGACGGGCAACCCGAAAAGGCTAAAACATATATCGAAAAAGGACAAAAATTAATCTCAGTGGTCGAAGATCCCGACATAATCGGAGGATTTTATTATGCAGCCTACCGCACGTACTCTGAATTGAACGATCTGACTACGGCACTCGGATACCTGGATTTATACACGGGTTTAATTCAAACCAATCAGAATGAAGAATTAAAACGCATCATTTCTGACATTCAACAGCGACATCAGGTCGAAAAACTTGAGGCCGGAAATCGCGAAAAACAAACTCAACTCGAAAGGCAATGGCTGATAATGGCTGTTATGAGCCTGGCAATTCTGGCAATTCTTGGTTTTTCAATAATGATTTTCATCAATTTGCGGCAAAAAAACCGCTTAATGAAGCAGTTGCGTGAAAAAAACAGCATCATCGAAGCACAACACCGCCAAATTACCGAAAGCATCGAATATGCCGGCAATATAATGCGACTAAGCATGGGAAGTTCCGAAATTACCTCTCCAAAAATCAATCAGGGTTTTGTCATTTACAAACCCCGCGAGGTGGTTGGTGGCGATTTCTATAAAATTGTCGAATCCGAAACATCATTACTGCTGGCGGTGGCTGATTGCACCGGACATGGTGTTTCGGGTGCATTTTTGGCCAGTGTGTATTTTCACTTATTGTCGAAATGTACCAAAGATACCGAAATATCGCTGGCTGATGTGCTGAAACAATTCAACACCGAACATATGACTTTCTTTGGAAAAACCGGCTGCGACGATATCAGTGAACTTCAGTCGTGTGAGCTTTCGTTGCTGCGGGTTGATACTGCAAGTCACACGGTGCAGTTTGCATCAATAAATCAGCGTTTGCTTCACATAGGCAAAACAGGTCCGGCAATAATGCGTGGAACACGCTATTCCATTGGTTCACTTGATAATCCAGCGTTTGAACAAACCAATATTACATATCATCAGGGGGATATTTTCTGCATCCTCAGCGACGGATTCACCGATCAGCTAAACGAAGCGGGGACACAAAAAATAGGATGGAAGCGCCTTACCGATATTATCGTTCAACATCAGACCAAAAACCTGACGGATTTGAAGCCTGTCCTTACGGATTTTTTAATAGGATGGCATGGAAAGCGACAGCAAACCGATGATATTACAATTATTGGAATTCGATTATAATCAGTTCCTTATCTCTTCTCAGAAACCCACCAACGGACTATTCTATAATCATTCGTTGTGTTTTAAAAACAGACCCGCACTTCAGGCTGATTATGTAAAAACCCGGCACGATATCATTCAGGTTGATTGCAAGTGTAGAGCCTTCGGTGGGCAATGCCGGTATGTTTAAAACCTGCCTGCCCGACATATCGAAAATGCAGACATCAGCAGGGCCATCGGGTTCAAACAATAAATCTATTTTGAAATTGCCGTCCGAAGGATTGGGATAAATTGTAAAACCCTCTTTATCAAGCGCATACTTCTCAATATAACTTACATCGGGTATTACAAACTGATAATAAATGAAGCTTCCGAAATCAACCAGAAAATTTTTAATGTATCCGGCTCCTACTTTACGCAGCTTCATATATCCGGTACCATCGGCATCATCCCAGTACCAAAAATGCAAGCCATCTTCACCACGGTCCCACAGCCTGATTTCGTAACATCCGGGGGCAAAATCAAGTGTGTCTGAATAGCTTGTATTCGAAGTGAGATTATCTCTGTCAATTAATATATTCCCCTCACTATCAAGCACCTGATAATGGGTCTCGTTGCCATAATTGTTGGTTTTGACAATAAGAACATTGGTGACAGGGTATATATCTACTGTGTTGAAAGTTGTACTGAAAGTATTATTATACGGGTATTCGTCCTGTAGCTGATTGGGTTGACTAATCCTTACATTAAACGTATTCTCCAGGATAAATTCTGTCCAGGCTATTACAGGCAGTTGCACAGTGTCGGTTTCTAAGAAATTCAGGTCTCCCATCCACTGGTAACTGTAAGAATAATCACCATTGAGTCCGTATTCAACATTCAGACTATGCAAGGCATTGGCTCCAGTATTTTTTATCACGATTTCGGGATGTTTACAGATTGGGTTATATCTCCGGTACAAATCAGCTTTGTTTGGTGCGGTAACATCAACAATGGCCGCGTCGTTCTGAAAATTCGGGGCAGAGTATTGTATCAATTGCAAGGACACGTTAAAATTACCTTCTCCATTTCCCACAGGGTGCTGCACCATTCCATAATCAAGTTCAATTGAATCGGTAGCGGCCACGTAATCCGAAATTTCGATATCGTAAGTATCGGCAAAACTGCCGGGACACCATCCCGCCCTATCAAAAATCCAGGTACCGCCTTGTGGAAAAATCGGGTTTATAGCACATTTTTTCCAGTTTTGCCATTCGAAAACCTGTTCCTCGTTTACCGAAACGTGGTGCATGGTCGGACAAAATTCCGCGCAATTTCCGGCTCCTTCCATCCCATGACCCGTAGTACGTGCTTTTAACCGGTATGTTTCAGCATCTTCGTGTCGTTGTATTTTCTTTGGTTTTAAACTGATATCATTCACTATGTTGTATTGCCCAAAATTCCCGAGATATACCTGATTGCATTGAAGCACATCGCGCGGAGGAGTGCCTTCGATAAACATAAATGTTACATCGATTAGTTCCTGGGTATTATGGGCCTGAAGATCAACCATTCCATGAAGAAATTGCACATAATCGCTTACGTCATATACATGGGTAAACCCATCAGTTCCGAGCGAAAGATTTATGCCATAAGGAGTTACGTAATTTTGAATCTGTATGGTATTGATAACTTCATAAGCCTGACCATAATATTCGAGATTGCTGTTTGCAATACTCAGGTCCGGAGTATACCAAATGGTGTCGGTCAGGCCATTCAAATGGGTAATGAGTTCATAGTCAGGATAATACACGCTCGTTTCAAGTGGTTCGATGGTGTAAGGGTCACTATTTTGAAATTCACGGATGATTTGCTGGTTCAAGGGTACCGAATCAGTATAATATTTTGTTTGGGTACTTATGGAACTATATGATCCCGTATTAAATTGAATAGCAGGCAGATACTGGCCGGGTTCAAAGTATTTAAACCGGTCGTAAGCCCGGTATGAAGTTCGGCTGAGGGTTCCCCAGAATTGGGCATCTATCTGATTTTCTGAATAATCATGTATAAAATAACCACTACCGGGTTGTTCGTCAAAATCGTAATAAACCAACAAATTATTCCATGCCGAAAACCCATTATCGGGTTTAGCCACCATCAAAGCCTGAATTTCGGTTTGCGAGAGCTCCTTGTTCCACACCGAAAAATCGTCTATTTTTCCATCATAGGAATATCCTGCGTCTTTCGATGCATTGCAGCCCAGTATAAAAGTCTCTATATCACTGATTGGCTTTGTTTTACCTGTTCCGCTATGCCACAACTGACCATTGATGTATATTTTCATCGAACCGGTTACCGTGTTTTTTGTGAAAGCAAGGTGATTCCATCTGCCTTCATAATCTGAAGCAAGCGCTGCTTTATCTATCCGGTCGTAAGAATTATCCGTATTACCAGCATCCCAATAAATATTACCATTGCTCCACGGATAATGTACGCAAAGCTGTCTGCGGCCATTGCTGTCGTATGCTTCCAGCAACATGTCGTTCTGTGGTTGTATGGCCTCGTTTCCATATGCCCACATGCAAATGCTAATCTCATTGTTAACATCAGGCATCACTGAGGCCGGTACATCCACATACGAAAAGTTTTCGAAATTTATGTAATAGTCTTTTTCACCAGCAAATAAGGTCGTCATATTATCGCCATATTCGGTGCCAAAAGCAAAGTTTCCTGCAATCTCAGGAATCGATACTTCAACTATTAAACCGGTGTTTCCACTGTAATAATATGGACTTTGAAGTGGTATTTTAATTTCTTCTGTAATGCCACCATAATAGATTTCTCCCTCGAAAACTGTAGTAAAACTGTAAGTTCCCAGATTGGTCTGGTCAATTTGTGTGATATTTGCCTGAGCCAGCCTGATTTTAACAGGAATCTTAATAATTTGGGAATAATTGGTGCGAAAAACCAATTCGTTAATATTTCCAGCCGGCAAACCGCAATTTAAAAGCTTGGTTGCATCATACAAACAATACAGTTTTGCATCACCAGAGATTACATCAAAGTTCACACTATTGGAGTACCAGGGGAAACCAACCGCATAGCTGTTAAAGCTGGTGTATTGATATGTATTTTCTATGAAACTCTTTTCAACTTTCCGGTACTTGGGGCTGATTGTTCCGTAAAAAATATCGAAAGGATAATTATTCCAGGTAAACTGTTTATGATAATACAATGTAGAATCCAGCATGCCGGTGTGTTCGTAAACATTCGTATAAGTAGTATAATCCCATTCTCCGCAAGGATACTGGTCCCAGGGAGTAGCTGCATCACACTTTATGGTATAATACATAAGAATTTTCTCCCAGTTTTGTGGCTCCGGAAATGGAAAAATTGCCCGGCGGGTATGAATACTATCAAAAGTAAAGGTTTTTACAAGCAGGGTATCACCAGGGTTTGCAGAAATACTTGTCGTAAAGAAGATAATTGAGATAACTAAAATCAAGATTGATTTCATACTAGAGATTTTCATCAAAAATAACCAAAATTCGAATAATCCATTAATCGTCAAAACGAATTGTATTTTATGTAATTTTGAACTTTGAATATGTAACACATGTTAACACATTACGACGTAATAGTAGTAGGAGGGGGGCATGCAGGTTGCGAGGCAGCGGCTGGAGCAGCCAATCTGGGCAGCAGTACCTTGCTGATAAGTATGGATCTGACCAAATTTGCACAGATGTCGTGCAATCCGGCCATGGGAGGTGTAGCCAAGGGCCAAATAGTCAGAGAGATTGATGCTTTGGGCGGCTATGCAGGTATTGTTACCGACAACACCATGATTCAGTTCCGCATGTTAAATATGTCGAAAGGTCCGGCCATGTGGAGTCCAAGGGCTCAATGCGACAAAGCTTTGTTTTCGATTCAGTGGCGACAAATTCTCGAAAGCATTCCAAATCTTGACTTCTGGCAAGACTCCGTAGTTAAAGTGTTAATAGAAAAGAACAAAGTTTGTGGTGTTGAAACTCAACTTGGTCTGCAATTTAAATCTCAATCAGTAATACTAACCACCGGAACATTTCTCAATGGGTTAATGCATATCGGTCAAACCCAAATCAAAGGTGGCCGAATAGGTGAAGCGGCATCATATGGTATTACAGAACAACTGGTATCCCTGGGTTTTGAAAGCGACCGGATGAAAACCGGTACCCCTGTACGGATTGATGGCAGATCGGTAGATTTCACCAAACTTCAGGAACAGCCCGGTGACGATACAATTATTCCATTCTCGTTTCTCAACACCTATGGTTTCCATAAGTTAAAACAACGGAGTTGCTTTATTTGCAACACCGACCAATCGGTACATGAATTACTTAAGTCGGGTTTAGACAGATCTCCTTTATATGATGGAACCATTCAGTCGATAGGTCCACGCTACTGCCCCAGCATCGAAACAAAGCTGGTAACATTTCCCGATAAAGACAGTCATCAATTGTTTTTAGAGCCTGAGGGTGAGAACAGTATAGAGTATTACTTAAATGGTTTCAGCAGCAGCTTGCCATGGGATATACAATTGGGAGCGCTACAGAAAATACAAGGCTTCGAAAAAGTTAAAATATTTCGTCCGGGCTATGCCATCGAATACGACTTTTTTCATCCCACACAGTTACACCCAACGCTTGAGACAAAGCACATCGAAAACTTGTATTTTGCCGGACAAATAAACGGAACCACCGGGTATGAGGAAGCCGGTGCGCAAGGAATTATGGCAGGAATAAATGCACATCTGAAAAACAACAATAAACCTGCATTTATACTTAACCGCGATCAGGCATATATCGGAGTACTTATTGATGACCTCGTGACCAAAGGCGTTGATGAACCCTACCGTATGTTTACCAGTCGGGCAGAATTTCGGATTTTGCTGCGACACGATAATGCCGATGCCCGTTTGACTGAACTTTCGTATCAGATTGGACTTGCCGGAAAAGAGCGCATGGATAGACTGAATCGAAAATTGGAGGATATTGAAAAACTCACCAATTTCTCGAAACGATATTCCTGCGACCCATCTTTGATAAACCCATATCTTGAATCGAAGGATACTGCGCCGATGAAACAAAGGAGCCGACTCAGCTCAATGCTAACACGTCCACAGGTTCGACTAGCCGAACTGACTAAAATAATTGAGGATTTAAAATCGCTGACCAATGGTTTTGAACACCAGTCAGAGACTATCGATGCAACCGAAATTGCGATTAAATACGCTGGATATATAGAGCGGGAAAAATTGTTAGCCGAAAAAATGAAACGATTAGAAAACATTGAATTGGGAGATTTCATCGATTACGACAAATTAAATTCCCTTTCAACCGAATGCAGACAAAAATTAAAACGGATAAAACCGCGCACTTTGGGTCAGGCTTCCCGCATCAGTGGAGTTTCACCTGCTGATATCAGTGTGCTGCTTATATACCTCGGAAGATAATGTTTTGTTCCACGTGAAACTAAATATTGATTTTTAACAAAAACTAACTCAAAATAATACACCTATGATAATTGAAGGTAATCTGATTGACATTTATGCCGAAGAAATATATCCCGCAAGTATCCTCATTGATGAGGATGGCATCATCCGTTCTATTGAACGAAATGGTAACACCTATGATTATTATATCTCACCTCCCCTGATTGATGCCCATGTTCACATCGAAAGTTCAATGCTCATTCCTTCAGAGTTTGCCCGCCTTGCGGTTCGATGTGGAACAGTGGCTGTAGTTTCGGATCCTCACGAAATTGCTAATGTCTGCGGAATCGATGGTGTTAAGTTTATGATCGAAAATGGAAAACAAACTCCATTGAAATTTTACTTTACTGCCCCAAGCTGTGTTCCGGCAACCGAATTCGAAACCTCAGGTAAAACACTATCAGCTACAGATATCGATAGTCTTATGTCATCAGGCGAAATTATAGCACTTGGTGAGATGATGAATTTTCCTGGTGTCATACATTCATTTCCCGATGTTATCGACAAACTTAATGTTGCCAAAAAATGGAATAAGCCAATTGATGGACATATACCCGGAATCACAGGTAGCGATTTAATAAAATACGTAGAATCGGGTATAAGCACCGACCACGAATGTTATATGCTACACGAGGCGCTGGCGAAAATTGAACTTGGCATGAAAATTCTGATTCGAGAAGGTTCGGCAGCGAAAAATTTTGATGAACTGTTTCCTCTTATTGAATCACATAACGAAATGGTAATGTTGTGTACCGACGATTCTCATCCTGACGAACTAATCCAACACGGGCACATTGACAAAATCATTAAAATGGGGTTAAATAAGAAAATCAGCATTTTCAAACTTCTTCGCGCAGCATCGATAAATCCCATCAATCATTATAATTTACAGGTTGGTTGCTTAAGACCCGGCGATCCGGCAGATTTTGTAGTGTTAAACTCTGTCGATGCGTTCAATATTGTTCAGACGTATATAAACGGGACCATGGTTTTTGCTAATGGCAGGGTTCTCTTCTCAACGGAAACGACAAAACCAATTAACAACTTCAAACTTACCAAACACCTTGCTACGTCTGACATTAATCTGACACCTGAACAAAATAAAAAAATCAGGGTAATCGTAGCAAGCGACGGTTCATTGCTAACCAATGAGTCAATTGAAGATCCATTGCTTACCCACGATAACACAATATCTGATACTTCGCGAGACATTCTGAAAATAGTTGTACTTAACCGTTATCAGCAAACCAATCCTACCATTGGGTTCATCCGTGGTTTTGGTTTACAGCGCGGTGCCATAGCTTCGACCATAGCCCACGATAGCCATAATATTATTGCTGTAGGAGCCGACGACCAATCAATCATTCATGCAATAAATGAACTTATCGAAAAAACAGGCGGCATCACGTGCGTTCAAGAGAAAGATTACTTTACCATACCACTTCCGTTTGGAGGTCTTATGACCCATTTACCCGGCGAGGCTTTAGCACGCGATTACAGTAAACTCAATCAGGTAGTAAAATCGCTTGGGTGTACGCTTCATTCGCCATTTATGACCCTTTCTTTCATGGCGCTGTTGGTAATTCCTAACCTTAAAATAGGAGATAAGGGGTTATTCAACATTACAAAATATAGTTTTCAGGGATTATGGGTATAATGTTTCATGTGGAACAACACATAAATTACTTATTTTCAATAATATGCGTGTAATTGTACAGCGAGTATCGGAGGCAAAAGTCGAAATTGATGATGTTATTTCAGGTTCAATAAAGCAGGGCTTATTGATTTTTGCAGGATTTGTTTCTGAAGACACACAGGAAGATATAAATTGGACGGCTAACAAACTCGTACAATTGCGAATATTTTCGGATGCAACAGGGGCAATGAACAAATCACTTCTTGAAATTAATGGTAACATGCTAATTGTCAGCCAATTTACATTACACGCCAAAACAAAGAAAGGCAACAGACCTTCGTTTTTATCTGCTGCACCACCCGAAATAGCAATTCCACTCTATGAATCGTTTGTAAAAAAATGCAACGAACTATTGCCATCAAACGTACAAACCGGTATATTTGGAGCAGACATGAAAGTCGCACTTTGTAATGATGGACCGGTAACAATAATTATTGACTCGAAAAACAGAGATTTATGAGGCTTACCCTAACAACTGTTCTTGCAACACTTGCGTTACTGACAGCCTGCAGCGATGATAACATTGATGGTGGAGCAACCGGAATTATCAAGTTTGGTGAAGGTGATTGCCAGCTTGATCAAAGTTTTTGGTATTATTACAATTACAACGGTTATGCATATTGCATAAACAAAAATATCCGCGATACATTAAACGATGCCTACGGGAAAAGTCTTTACGAAAATTCTGACAGTGTATATTGTGCTAACGGAAAATATACATTTGCCCTGCAGCCCGGAAATTATTACATTTTTATTCGCGAATACCCCAATATGGGTTTCGACAATCTTGTGACAGTGCATTATAAGTCGATAACAGAAACCAATTTGTTCTTTTATCGATGCCTCTAATCTTTATTTAAGTTCTTAACCCATAAATTGTTCCTGCAAATGACGATCAGTGAAGCGCAATATAAAGTAGATCAGTGGATTAACCAACACGGAGTAAGATACTTCAACGAACTTACCAATATGGTAGTTCTGACCGAAGAAGTGGGCGAACTGGCACGTGTAATTGCTCGAACCTATGGAGAACAATCGTCGAAAGAAGGTGAAAACCTTAACCTTGCCGATGAATTGGCCGATGTATTGTGGGTAATTATTTGTCTGGCTAATCAAACCGGGGTTGATCTTGATAAAGCCCTGAATGACAATTTTATGAAGAAAAATAGCCGCGACATAACCCGACATATAAATAACGAAAAACTCAAATAATATGACCTCTCTTCCAAAACATTTACAACCGGCCGAACTGCATCAATCGCTTGATGCCATAAAAAACAAGCTTACCAGTCCACAGGATAATACTGTATTAAAGAATATTTTTAATTGCATCGATCTTACCAGTTTGAATGCCACTGACTCGGCAAAGTCAATCAAGTTGTTTGTTGAAAAAGTAAACTGGTTCGAAACTGAATTCGACATGAAAAACGTTGCGGCAATATGCGTATATCCACTGCACATTTCCACAGTAAAAAGCAATCTAATCGTGTCCAATGTAAATATTGCCTCAGTTTCGGCCTGCTTCCCATCCTCGCAGACTTTTCTATCGGTAAAAATTGCTGAATGCGAACTGGCTGCCAACAAAGGGGCAGATGAACTTGATATCGTGCTATCGTTAGGCCATTTTTTTGATCATGATTTTCAATACATTACAAACGAAATTTCGTTGATTAAATCGGTGATTGGTAAAAAACACCTCAAGGTGATTCTCGAAACCGGTGAGTTAAAAACCGTTGAAAATATTTACACTGCTTCGCATCTAGCCATGGAAGCAGGTGCAGATTTTATAAAAACATCCACCGGCAAAACTCCTGTTTCTGCAAGTCCCGAGGCTGTGTACACGATGTGTGCGGCGATAGCTGAATTTTATGCTGCAACAGGTAAAATGGTTGGAATTAAACCTTCCGGAGGAATTGTTACCACAGCCGATTCCCTTTTGTACTACAATATTGTTAAATCGGTTCTTGGAACTAAATGGCTGAATAACAAATACTTTCGCTTAGGGGCCTCACGTCTGTCGAACAATTTACTAAGCGATATTTACCAAAAAGAAATTAAACATTTTTAATGCGCCTCCAGCCAATTCTTTCCATACCCATATTCGGCTTTTAACGGAACACTTAAACTCATTACGTTTTCCATTTCGGTAATTACCAGATCTCTGAGTGTTTCAGCTTCGCTTGCATAAACATTAAAGTTCAATTCGTCGTGCACCTGCATTATCATTTGTGAACGAAATTCACCCTCGGAGAGTCTCTTCTGAATGTTTATCATGGCGAGCTTGATAATATCGGCAGCCGAACCCTGAATGGGGGCATTTATGGCATTTCGTTCAGCGAATCCACGTACGACAGCATTACTACTGTTTATATCCGACAAATACCTCTTCCGACCCAGTATGGTTTCAACATAGCGGTTTTCACGGGCCATTAATATGGAATTATCAATAAACTTTCTTACACCGGGAAAACTATCGAAATAATTGTCTATCAAATCCTTAGCTTCAGTCCTGCTGATTTGCAACCGCTGTGCAAGACCAAATGCCGAGATACCATAGATAATTCCAAAATTCGCAGTTTTGGCTTTCGAACGCATTTCCCGTGTAACCTCATCGCGTGATACACCAAAAATTTTAGCAGCCGTAGCTGTATGAATATCCTCGTTGTTTTGAGAAAATGCTTCTATCATATTGGCATCATTGCTCATGTGAGCCATTATTCGCAATTCAATCTGCGAATAGTCGGCCGAGAAAAACAAACAATCGTCACAGAATGGAATAAAAGCACCCCGTAGCACCCTCCCCCTGTCTTCACGTATCGGAATATTCTGTAAATTGGGGTTTACAGAACTTAACCTTCCGGTTGCTGCTATGGTTTGCGTATAGGTTGTGTGAATTCTGCCAGTCACGGGCGACACCATCGCAGGCAAAGCATCCACATAGGTACTGATAAGTTTACTTACCGAGCGATACTCCAAAATCTCATCGACAATGGGGTGCGTTCCGCTAAACTTTACCAATATTTCTTCTCCGGTAGCATATTGCTTTGTTTTAGTCATCGGTGGATTCTGTGTGATTTTAAGCTTCTCAAACAAAATCACACCCAACTGTCTGGGTGAAGCAATATTGAATTCATTTCCTGCCAATGAATATATTTTCTTCTCAATACCCAGTAATTCCTCCTTTAACTGCACCGAATAATTACGCAACATATTGCTATCAACCGCCACACCGGCACATTCCATTTTTACCAGAACCGGAAGTAATGGCATTTCGACATCAAAAAATAAACTTTCGAGACCCTGCTTTTTAAGTTCAGAAGCAAAAAACAGTTTCAGCTGAAGGCAAATATCGGCATCTTCGCCTGCGTATCGGGTTATCAGTTCAACAGGTACATCGCGCATGTTTTTCTGAATACTACTGCGTTTGCCGATCAACTCTTCGATATGAATGGTAGAATAATTCAGGTATTGAAGCGCCAGATCGTCAAGATTGTGTTTTTGATCAGGTTCAATCAAATAGTGAGCAATCATAGTGTCGAACAAAGGTCCTGTAACTTCAATTCCATGATAATGCAACATCAGAATATCAAATTTGAGATTTTGTCCGATTTTAAGTATTTGACAATTTTTCCAGAAAGGATTGAACTCATTAATCACTTCGATTGTTTCGTCACGTGTTGCAGGCATGGCTACATACCAGGCTTCACCAGGCTGAATACTGAAAGAAAGGCCAACAATGGTGTCGGTTTGAGGATTTAGGCCGGTGGTCTCAGAGTCGAAACAAACCTCATCGGCATCCATAAGTTTCTTTAACAGTTGTTTGCGCAAATACAAGGTATCAACCAGATGATATTTCGCATTAACGCTGTCGGCATTTTCACGACCCGTTTCAACCGGTTTTTCCTGTGCTTGAAGCGAAGGTACGGGCTGACCAAACAAATCGAGTTGCGCTGGCCCGGGTTGATTCTGGGCTTCAATAAAAAATCGTTCTGCCAGATTCCGGAACTCCAGATTTGCAAAAATCTTTTTCAACGCATCAATATCCGGACTCAGCTTCTTTAAATCGTCGTGCGTTACTTCCACCGGAACATCTGTGCGTATGGTGACCAAAGTTTTTGCTAATAGGATCTGTGCTGAATTATTTTTAATAATATCGCCATTACGGCCCGGTAATTTTGATGCATTTTCGATTAGGCTTTCGACGGTTCCATACTGAGCTATCAGCTTCTTTGCAGTTTTTTCGCCAATACCCGGAGCCCCCGGTATATTGTCGCTGCTATCGCCCCATAGTGCAAGTATATCGCGCACCTGATCGGGATGTGTAATCTCAAATTGAGCATTTACTTTGGCAATGTCGAGAATTTCGGATTCATTTCCGGCCCGTCCGGGTTTATATATTCTGATATTTTCGTCAACCAGCTGTGTGTAATCCTTGTCGGGAGTCATCATAAATACCTGAAAGTCCGGATTCGCCAGTTTTTTTGCCAGTGTACCAATGGTATCATCGGCCTCAAAACCTTCAATTTCGATTACCGGAATGCGAAAAGCCCTAATAACATCTTTAATAATAGGAACTGACATTCTGATTACTTCAGGGGTTTCGTCGCGATTGGCTTTATATGCTGAATATAGAGTATTACGAAACGATCCTCCGGGAGGGTCAAACACAACCGCTATATGCGTGGGATTCTCCTTTTTAATAATATCTATCAGTGTATTGGTAAAGCCAAAAATTGCTGAAGTATTTACACCTCGGGTGTTAATTCTTGGGTTTTTAATAAACGCATAATAACTGCGAAAAATCAAAGCGTACGCGTCAAGCAGGAATAGTTTTCCTTCCATGATAAATGTTTTTGTAAAGATAAAAACACCTCCCGATAACAATTCCTTTTTTGAAAAGAAAGTTTTCGCAAGCGTCTAAACAGAAAAATTAATTATGTTTTTGCAGGTTACGACTAAAGTATTACATTTGCTGCCGATGCCCGGATGGCGGAATTGGTAGACGCGCTGGTCTCAAACACCAGTGGTAGCAATACTGTGCCGGTTCGACCCCGGCTCCGGGTACTGCCTTCTTTAATGGAAAAGAAGGCATTTTTTAAATGAACACGTATGACGAATCACCCCAATCCCGAAAAACAAAAGCAGTTCGACCGCCATTATCTCGAAATGGCCAAAATATGGGCAAAAAACAGTTATTGCAAACGTCGTCAGGTAGGTGCCCTCATCGTAAAAGACAGAATGATAATTTCGGATGGCTACAATGGGACTCCTTCGGGTTTCGAAAACGAATGCGAAGACGAAAACAATAAAACAAAAGCCTATGTGTTACACGCCGAGGCCAATGCTCTGACAAAAGTAGCGAGGTCGGGCAATAGTTCACAAGGGGCCACCTTATATATTACCACATCGCCCTGCATCGAATGTGCTAAACTCATTATTCAAAGCGGAATCGTACGGGTTGTTTTTGTTGACGAATACCACAGCAACGACGGCCTTGACCTGCTAAAGCGCGCCGGTATCGATATTGTTAAATTCGAATTGTAATGCTGTCGGATAAACAAAAACTACTGCTCCCGTTAATAATTGCCATTTCGTTTGTGGCTGGGATGCTCATTTCGTTGTGGTTGTTCAGGGGCGAAACCAAAGTTCTGGGGTTTAAAATGCCCCGTAAAGACAAACTGAGTACGGTAATCGATTATGTGAAAAGTGAATATGTTGACGATGTGAACCTCGATTCGCTGATCGAAATGGCCATACCTCATTTTTTACAGGAACTCGACCCGCATTCTATATACGTTACTTCCGATGAAGCCAAATCGATGAACGAGCCACTGGAAGGCAATTTCGAAGGCATTGGAATTCAGTTTAATGTAAATAATGATACGGTTTTAATAGTAGACATTATCAGTGGAGGCCCGTCGGAAAAAATCGGATTGAAAGCCGGTGACCGTATTATAACCGTCAACGACAGTGTTATCGCAGGCAAGGGTATTAAAAGCGATGATGTGGTTAAATTACTTAAGGGTCAGCGTGGAACTACAGTCAAAGTGGGAATTATGCGCCGTGGCAGAGATGAGTTACTTAGTTTTACAATAATCCGCGACAAAATTCCTATTAAGAGTGTTGATGCTTATTACATGCTGAATAAAACCACGGGCTACATAAAAATCAGCAGCTTCTCGAAAACTACCCATAGCGAGTTTGTTGAAGCAGCATTTGTAATGAAAGAAAAAGGAATGAAAAACCTGATTCTTGACCTGAGGGGTAACTCGGGAGGTTATATGGATGCAGCCACCAATATCGTAGATGAATTTTTGAATGGCGGAAAACTGATTGTTTACACCGAAGGTAAGGCCAGACCAAAAAGTTCGGTATACTCAACCGATAAGCGGGCTGTTTGTGTCGATACCAAACTGGCTGTGTTGATTGATGAATTCTCGGCTTCGGCCAGCGAAATTGTTGCCGGGGCTATTCAGGATAACGACAGGGGTTGGATTATTGGCCGCCGCTCGTTTGGAAAAGGATTGGTTCAGGAACCTACTGTTTTTAACGATGGTTCGATGTTACGGCTCACTACAGCGCGTTATTATACTCCTTCGGGACGGTGTATCCAGAAAAACTACTCGCGCGGTTACGATAGCTATTACGACGAAATTATGGAGCGTTATCTGCACGGCGAATTTTCGGAAGCCGACAGTATCGAATTTCCTGATTCGTTGCAATATAAAACAACAGGTGGCCGGATTGTATATGGGGGTGGGGGTATTATGGCAGATATTTTTATTCCCATCGACTCCATTCTTTTTAAGCCTGCATTGAGGGCAATCAGTGATTATGGCCTTGCCTATAGTTTTGCTCTGAAATATACCGATAAAAACCGCCCGGAGTTGAGTAAAATCGACAACCCGGAATCCTTGCTAATATATCTCGATCGCAAAAATATTCTGAGTCAGTTTTACACGTATTTGTATCAAAATAAAGTTAAAATTCCTTATTATCAGTTGAATAGCGTAAGCCAGTACATTAAGTGGAGTGTATACGCTTATCTGATCAGAAATGTGTTCGACGATAATGAGTATTACCGCTATATAAATCAGATGGATAAATCCTGCAAAGTAGCAGTGGAGATACTCGAAAGCGAAAAAGAAATTCTTGAAAAATAGCCTTTTATGTGGGTTGACAGCCTACAAAAAACTAACTATAGAATAGGCAATAAATATAAGAGCCGAATAAAACAAAAACCATCGTACAGGAGTATATTCAGCCGGCCTGATATTCATCCGGTAACGCAGATACAACATCAGCAAAGCCTTCTCGAGATAATAGGCAACAATGGTCGCATAAGCCACGCCAATTACACCGATTGTTTTAATAAACAAAACGCTGAAAAATACATTTACAACAATTTCGATCAGCGACGCCGTCATTATTACTTTCGATTTACGCAGGCCTATCAGGATGGTCTGTGGAAATACCAGACGGCTTACTATAATCAACAGATATACATTGAAAACATTGGCACTTTCGGCAAAATTTTCGTTGAAAATTATTGGGTACATCCACTTGCTGAGCAACAGGAACAAAATGCTCATCGGAAATAGAACATGAGCCAATTTCCCTGCTTTGTTACGGAGTAAATTAAGGGTTTCTTTCAGGTTTTCGTTTTGCGAAAATGCCGGAATCATGGCCGAACTAAAAGCATTAGCCAACAATACAACAAATGGCAATTCTCGGGCGCCATACCTAAATACAGCAAAGGTGGCTTCACCGTAGAAATTCGAAACCAGAAAACCATCAATATATTGGGCACTTCCACTCATCATCAGGCTTAAAATAAGCGGAGATCCAAACACAAGCTGTTCTTTAATATATGGCAACGAAATACGTATGCCGGAATATTTAAAAACGAGAACAGCGAGCCAGACTAATCTGACAAGATTAACGAATACCAGGCCATACAATCCATAACCCAGATCAAAACCAAACAACACGGGGGCAGTGACACAGATGAACTGTAAGCCCATGCTGATTAATCCGTATCGAATAATTGCCCCTGATTTATTCCTGAGTAAATAGACATATTCCACCAGGTTTGCCGGACCCGAAACAACAATATACATCAACAGGATCCTTAGGTATGGAATATTATTTCCCCTCAGGTTCAGTAAATCGGCCAAAAAATCGCGCGAAAAGTACACAAAGGCTGCAGCAAGAATACTGAAGAATGTTAAAACCAGCACCGTATTAAAAAGCGCCGGTGTTTTTGCAGCGTTGCTATCGCCCAGCGACTTGCTGTTACCGAATAAACCGAGAAACGACTGAATGATACCTGAAGTCCAGAAAAAACTGACTCCACCCGCAATCAACAGGAATGTCTCGTAAATACCAATTTCACCGGTTCCCAGGTTTGTCTTGGTGAATACAATGCTGATAAGCAATAGCATACCAAACCGAAGCAGCTGAAAAAACTGTAGACCGGTGATATTGGTTATATATTTCCTGAAATTCAAAATCAGACTAAAAGACTAACTGTTGTTTTTGATATTTTCGAGATACCCAGCCATAATTTTCTGAATATACTTGCCAATGATATCGAATTCGAGATTTACCATGGTACCGGGTTTAATATTATGAAAATTAGTTATTTGCCAGGTAAATGGAATTATAGCCACCGAAAAGCGATCATCGCGCGAATCGACAACGGTAAGGCTGACCCCGTTTACTGAAATCGAACCTTTTTCAACTGTAATATTACCCCTCAACCTGTCGTACTGAAAAGTATAATACCAGCTTCCATCTGCTTCGGTAAGCGAAATACATTCAGCGGTCTGATCAACATGGCCCTGCACCATGTGGCCGTCGAGAAGCCTGTCCATGGTCATACTGCGTTCCACATTAACTTCGTCGCCCACCTGCAATAAACCCAAATTCGATTTATCAATCGTCTCCTGAATGGCGGTTACCATATAGGTTTTTTGAAGCACATCAACCTCAACCACGGTAAGGCATACACCATTATGACAAACACTTTGGTCGGGCTTCAGGTTTTCGGCGAACGAGCAGCTTAGATAAAAATGATAATTACCCCTGTCGCGAACAATGTTTACCACGCGTGCAGTTTCTTCAACAATTCCTGAAAACATAGTCTTAAGTTTAATTTATTTGATACAAAAATACACGAATATTTTAAGCCATCATTATGGTTTATAGTAAGCACTGTTTCGAATTATTTACGGATGTGCACCATCATCCTGAATCCCAAATCGGTGAGAATAATGCGTGCATTCCCATTGCGTTCGATATGGTAGGCCGCTTTATCGAATTCATCGGCAATACCTTCGATATTACCGGGAGTAATAAAGGCAGAAAATTTCTGCGAGAACTCCGATTCTTTCCGAATCAATAGCGAAATATCATCGAAGTGGTTCCGTATCATAAAACTACCCCGAATCATACGCAGGGCATATTCCATGAAGCTTTTCTGCTTTTCCCGGCTCAGTTGTGCCAAATCGGAAACCCACTTCGTAAGTTCGGCCACATTGCGCGAATAGGATAAGCGCATCAACGAAGTGAATTTATCGAAAAAGTAATCGAACTCATCGCTGGTGCTTATGTGATTTAATGCCTCCAGATAATTGCCTTGCGACAAACGGCAAATTTCGTTAGCCTCGCTATCAGTAATACCAAATTTCTCAATGAGTGCATGCGATAAACTCCCGGTATCAATACGCGGAATCTTAACCGGTTGAGCCCTCGATAATATTGTTGAAATAATGTCTTCGTGATTGTCGGCTACCAGAATAAACAAGGTTTTATCGGGTGGCTCTTCCAAAATTTTAAGCAGTTTATTGGCAGTTGTGTTGTTCATTCGCTCGGGTAGCCAAATGATCATTACTTTAAATTCTGCCTCAAAGGTTTTCAGATTGAGTTTTCTGATAATTTCGCGGGCTTCTTCGGTATAAATGCTTCCCTGTTTATTCTCAGCACCAAGGGCATCAAGCCACATATTGAGCGAGAAATACGGATTTGCCAAAACCTGGCTTCGCCATATTTCTATATAAGAATCGCTGACATTGGCTTTTCCTGAGACCGATATCACCGGAAATACAAAGTGCAGATCGGGATGAATAAGTTTTTGATATTTCCGGCAACTGGGACAAGTTCCACAGGCATCATCGGTTTTATTTCCGGTACAGCAAAGGTATTGTGCATAGGCAATGGCAATGGCAAGTTTACCGCTTCCCGGAGGACCATAAAACAACTGTGCATGACTCACCCGATTCTCGCGTACTGTTTGTATCAGATGACGTTTTATTTCTTGCTGGCCTATAATTTCGCTAAACAACATAACCCGAAATTTGCGCTAAAATACAGAATTATGCCGATAATTTTCCACATTTTTAAATCTGCGCTAAAGCATAAAAGCATTTAAAAAAAAACTGAAATATTTCATATTTTTGAGTATCGCTAAAAACGACCAATTAAACTAATGAATGGCTATGTATAATCTTGACAACTACAATTTTGCGAACAAGCGCGTATTGCTTCGCGTCGATTTTAATGTTCCTATCAATGCCGGTGTTGCCCCAACCGACGATATGCGTATTAAAACCACCTTGCCCACCATCACCAAACTGCTGAGCGAAGGGGCCTCCATAATCTTGCTCACCCACCGCGGTCAACCTCAGGGCAAACGTACCGAACGACACAGCCTTTCTCATATACTACCGCTGGTGAAAAAGCTCATTGGGCGTGAAGTAAAACTTGCCGACGACGTATATAGTGCCGAAACTGCAGAAATGGCACGCAACCTCAAGCCCGGTGAAATTATGATGCTGGAGAATCTTCGGTTTTATAAAGAAGAAACTGATGGCGATGAGGAATTTGCAAAGAAATTAGCCTCATTGGGAGATGTTTATGTGAACGACGCGTTTGGGACTGCCCACCGAAATCACGCTTCAACAGCGGTAATTGCCAAATTTTTCCCTTACGACAAGATGTTTGGCTACCTGATGGAAAGTGAAATGAAAAACCTTGAGCGCGTAATGAAAGAACCCGCCAGGCCATTTACGCTAATGTTGGGAGGCGACAAGGTCACTACAAAAATCGGTATTGTTGATGCCATGCTGCCCAAGCTCGATAATGTGATTATCGGCGGAGGGGTTTGCTTCACATTTTTCAAGGCTATGGGAATCAATGTGGGTAATTCGCTAGTCGAAAGTGAGTACGTAGATGTGGCTAAGCGGATACTCGACCATGCAAAGCAACAAAATGTAAAGATTTATCTGCCCGAAGATGTACTCATTGCCGACAGCCGAAGCAACGATGCCAATATAGAACATTGCGAAATTAACGAAATAAAAGACAATTGGATAGGCCTTGACATAGGTATAAAATCAGCCGATAATTTTGCAAAAGTAATCGAAGATTCAAAAACACTGCTGTGGGATGGACCGATGGGCGTGTACGAAATGTCGCACTTCTCGTATGGAACTCAAAAAATTGCCCTATCGGTAGGTCGCCAAACCGATAAAGGCCTGTTTTCGATAGTTGGGGGGGGAGATACTATTGCCGCATTGAATAAATATAGCCTGGCGCATAAAATCAGTTATCTGTCGTCGGCAGGCGGAGCATTGCTCGAATATGTCGAAGGTAAAAACCTGCCCAGCATTCGCGTAATCAAAGAATCGTTCTCTGTGGACGATTATAATTTTAACAGGAAAAAAGTACTGATGCGTGTCGACTTCAATGTGCCCCTCGATAAGGAATTCAACATAACCGACGATACCCGCATCATTACTGCAATACCTACCATCCGTAAAATTCTGGCCGACAACGGTTCGGTTATTCTTATGACCCATCTGGGGCGTCCCAAGGGGGCTTACGAAGACAAATACTCGGTGAAACATATTGTTCCTTATCTGACCAAACTCTTCGAAATGGAAGTGAAATTTCCGGGTGACTGCATTGGCGAAAATGCACAAATAATGGCGGCCGGATTAAAGCCACGGGAAATAATGATTCTCGAGAACCTGAGGTTTCACCCCGAAGAAGAAAAAAACGATGAAGAGTTCGCAAAAAAACTTGCTTCACTGGGCGATGTGTATATTATGAACGCCTTTGGCACGGCCCACCGGGCACACGCCAGTACATACATGATTGCGCGCTTCTTTCCCGAAGACAAAATGTTGGGTTATCTGGTCGAAAGCGAAGTAAACAACATTGAGCGGGTATTACACAAAGGCGAAAAACCTTTTACCGCAATTGTAGGCGGATCGAAAGTGTCAACCAAAATAGATATTATCAGGGCGTTGATGGATCGTGTCGACAACCTGATTATCGGAGGTGGCATTGCTTTTACTTTCATAAAAGCCATGGGGGGACATATAGGAAATTCGCTGGTTGAAGAAGACTATATCGATGTGGCTAAAGAAATTCTCGATAAAGCCATCATGAGTAATGTGAAACTTTATTTACCCACCGATTGTCTGATCGCAGATAAATTCGATAATGAGGCACATATCAAACATGTTAAAATCAATGAGATACCTGATGGCTGGAGTGGACTTGATATCGGTGTAAAATCCGCTGAGACTTTTGCCAAGGTAATTGAACGAAGCAAAACACTATTGTGGAATGGTCCCATGGGAGTTTTCGAAATGGATCATTTCAGTAATGGTACCATCAAGCTGGCCCTTGCAGTATCACGTAGCACCGACCATGGAGCTTTTTCGCTGGTAGGTGGTGGAGATAGTATTGCCGCCCTGAACAAATATGGTCTTGCTCACAAAATCAGTTATGTTTCCACGGCCGGAGGTGCTCTTCTCGAATATATCGAAGGAAAAGAATTGCCCAGCCTGAAAGCAATCCGAACTAAAATCTGATTAAAGCAAAACAATGTTCTTCCCTGAAGTTGGTTTTCCAGCTTCATATTTCTGTATACATACATTTTTAATAACATGGTTTTCACCTATTGTTCAGCATTTTTTGCTTTATAAACAGATACGTACTTTTGAATTCAGGATATTCAGGCTAATGGACTTATTGGTGTTACCATATTTCTCGATTTTTCTCATAATATTTTTAGGATATTTTCTGGGGAAAATAAAATTTGCAGGTATTTCGCTCGACATTGCTGCAGTTCTTTTTGTGGCCATTTTTGCCGGACATTTGGGCTTTGTGGTTCCCGGAGAATTGAAAATGATAGGCCTGGTAATGTTTATTTTTTCGGTAGGTTTTCAGGCAGGGCCATCACTGATAGAATCGTTTCGAAAAGAAGGTATCAACCTGATAATATTAGGGAGTATTATTGTTTTAAGTGGTGTAGCAATCACTATTTTACTGTGCAAAATATTTCATATAAATGGTGTTGTCGGCGCGGGATTATTTACCGGAGCTTTAACCAGTACACCGGGTCTCGCAGCTCTGACCGAAATAACCTACGACCCACAGGGTTCAATTGCCTATGGAATTGCCTACCCGTTTGGGGTTATCGGGGTTGTTCTTTTCGTTAAATTATATCCGAAACTGCTAAAAATTAAAATTACTCAGGCCGAAAAAGATTATGAAACCAACCTGCAAAGCACCCACCCGAAATTAATGTCGAAAAACTTTGTAGTTGAGAATCCGGAAATCATTGGAAAAAGTATTGCTGAAATTCATTTCAGAAAAATTACCGGTGCTAACGTTTCGAGGGTTTTACAAAATGGTGCAGCTTTTACACCCCGCGAAGAAACTCCGTTATACAGGGGTTCAATAATCAAGGCGGTGGGAACAGAAGAAGCACTTGACAGGGTTGAAAAACTCATTGGTAAAGTTACTACCGTCGGTATCGCTCTTAGCGAAAACTATGAGGTAAGATACATAACCGTGACCAATAAAGCGGTGCTAGGTAAAACCATAAGCGAACTGGGTGTACACAGTAGGTATAATGCCGTGGTAACCCGCATTCGACGCAGTGGAGTTGAGTTGTATCCCGGTTTTGACGTCAGTATTCAGTTTGGTGACAGGCTAAGGGTGGCTGGCAATAAAGAAAACCTTTTAGAGGTGGCTGCCTTTTTGGGCGATAACGAAAACCCACATTACGATTCCGATTTCTGGCCAATATCGTTGGGAATTGTACTGGGTGTGCTACTCGGACTTCCAACCCTTCATATTGGAGGTGTTAGTCTATCGCTGGGGGCTACCGGTGGTGTTCTGGCCATAGCTATCATTATGAGTCGTATCGGGCGTATTGGTCCGGTGGTTTTCGCAGTATCATCCCAAGGGAATTATATGCTTCGTCAGTTTGGTTTGCTCATTTTTCTCGCCGCTTTGGGTACCGAAGCCGGTGCAGGACTTCTCGATATTCTATCTCATAATGGCTGGAGTCTGCTTATTTTGGGGGTTGTAATTACACTGGTACCTATGCTTCTTGGGGCTTTAGTTGCACGATTATTCTTTAAAATGGATATCCTGTCGTTTCTCGGTGCACTTACCGGTGGGATGACAAGTACACCAGGATTGGGTGCAGTAACTTCGATGACTAAAACCAATGCCCCGGGTGTTGCTTATGCCACTATTTATCCCATTGCATTGGTGCTCATGATTATTGGAGTTCAAATTATTTTAATCGTTTTGTAAATTAATCAATATTTTAATTATCTTTGCAGCCACATTGCGGGGTAGAGCAGTTGGTAGCTCGTCGGGCTCATAACCCGGAGGTCGCAGGTTCGAGTCCTGTCCCCGCTACAAAACAGCGTGAGTGTGAGAGTGAGTACGAAGTACAAAACCTCACACTCACGCTG
>JAGOEF010000155.1 GCA_017997855.1 Bacteroidales bacterium | reverse complement strand
GTCGCTGGGTATTAAACAACTCTATCCCGATCCATGGGAAAAAATCGAAGTACGCTATCCTATTGGTTCGAAACACAATTCGAAAGTGCGCAATTTCACCAATTTCGGTGTATTTGTTGAACTTGAGGAAGGTGTTGACGGACTGGTTCATATCAGCGATTTATCGTGGACGAAGAAAATTAAGCATCCTGCAGAATTTACCGCTATCGGAGCAGACCTCGAAGTGGTTGTTCTCGAAATTGACAAGGAAAACCGCCGCCTGAGTCTTGGACACAAACAGGTAGAGGAAAATCCATGGGATGTGTTTGAAACTATTTTCTCGCTCGATTCGATTCATGAAGGAACCATTGTAGAAATGAACGATAAAGGTGCTATCATTGCCCTTCCTTACGGAGTTGAAGGTTTTGCCACACCGAAACATCTGGTTAAGGAAGACGGTGTTCAGGCAAAAGCTGACGAAAAAATCAATTTCAAGGTGATTGAATTCAATAAAGACGCCAAGAAAATCTTTGTTTCGCACAGCCGTATCCACGAAGATGAAAAACGTGAAAAGATGGATGAGGAACGCAAATCGAAACAGAAAGATTCGGGTGCTGCTCCTAAAAAAGCTAAACCCATGGGCGATAAAATTGAGAAAAACACCATTGGAGATATGGTTGACCTCGACGGTTTGAAGAAAGAACTGGCAAAGAAAGAGAAGAAAGAAAATGCCAAGAACGAAGCCAGCGACAGCAACGAATAACAAGGTATTACTTATTAGAAAAGCCGGGTGACCGGCTTTTTTTATGTCTGATTTTTTAATTTAGCAGGGACCCGATACGGTGCAAAGGGTTCTTCTCGCAGGCTCGAAGATAGGTTTCTCGCAAAGACGCAAGGCGGTTTAAGGTCGGGATTGCAAAAATGAATGAGACGGGGGTTAACGTCCGGATTACAAATCCGGACGAGCCAGGGGAAGAAGAAAGTGTGGGTGTGAGAGTGAGTGTTGAGATTTGAAATACACATCCACCTACTCGCTTCGAAGGGGGAATTGAGACGCGATAATGGAGACGCGATAATGGAGACGCGATAATGGAGACGCGATAATGAAGACGCGATAATGGAGACGCGATAAATCGCGTCTCTACGGGTGTTTATCTGATTTTGCGGGCTAAGGCGAGGCCGTCGCGGATGGGAATTATTACTTTTTCGAAATCGGTATCCTGACGCAGCATCTCGTTGAAGCGGATTACTCCACGGGTCATTTTATCGGAATTATTGGGGTTTTGCAATACCTTGCCATCCCACAACACATTGTCGGCCAACAAATAGCCACCCGGTCGGAGTTTGGGTTTCACACACCCGAAGAGTTCGGGATATATGGCTTTTTCGGCATCGATAAATATCATGTCGTAGCAGTCGTCGAGTGTTGGAACGACTTCGAGTGCATCTCCGAAGAAAATGCGGATGCGGTTGGCAAGCCCGGCTTTCGCAAAATACTTTTGCATGATGGTTTCGAGTTCATCGTCAATTTCAACGGTATGCAGAATGGCTCCGGGTTTTAAGGCTCCAGCCATGCAGATGGCAGAGTAACCGGTAAATGTACCGATTTCGAGTATTTTGTCGGAGTTTATCATCTGCACCAGCATGCGCAACAGCACGCCCTGAGCATGACCGGAAATCATGCGGGGGTGTACGGTTGTGAGATAGGTTTCGCGCGATAGTTCGCTCAGCACCTCGTTTTCGGCGTCCGAAATGCTTTCGGCATAGCGTTCTATATCGCGGTTGAGCAGTGACATATCAATTAAAGAGTAACATCGACAGTTTATCGGGGTAGCAAATTTCGTTGGCAACTTCAAGAATATCGGATGCAGTAACTGCTTCGATGCGGTTGCACAGGGTTTCGAAGCTTTCGACCTCGTCGAATACAAGGTAACTTTTTCCAATCGAAAGCATCAGACTGGAATGGTTTTCGGCACCCATGGCCATCTGCCCGATGATTTGTTTGCGGGCTTTCGACAGTTGCAGGCTTCCCAAACGGTGGTTACACAAGCCCATTATCTCTTTACGGATTAATGTGAGTGACTTATCGACATTGGCCTGATCGGTACCAAAATAGACCGAGAAATTTCCGGTTTCGAAATATGGATTATACACTGCTTCGATGTTGTAGGTGATACCATGTTTTTCGCGAAGCAGTAAGTTCAGGCGGGAATTCATGCCCGGACCGGCAAGAATATTCGATAAGACCAAAAGGGGCAGTCGTTTTGGGTCACGATAGGAATAGGCCGTATTACCAATTATGCAATGCGACTGGTGTGATTTAATCTTTTTCACCGTATTGAAACTACCGTTACCGCCAAACAACTGACGCTGGTATGCACGGGTGTTGACCGGGAAATGACCCATGTAGCGGGTACACAATTGCATTAGCTTTTTAAAATCGATATTCCCTACCGAACAAAAAACCATTTGATCGGTGCAAAAACATCGCTGAACAAAATCATTAATTTTATCGACACTGATATTTTTCACAGATTTACGACTGCCTAAAATTGGATTTCCCAATGGGTGATGGTTGTAGAGCATGGCTTCGAACTCGTCGAAAATAAGTTCGGCAGGGTTATCGCGGTAGGAGTTTATTTCGTCGCAGATTACCTCACGCTCCTTAATGAGTTCCTTTTCGGGATACACCGAATTGAAAACCACGTCAGCCAGCAACTCGATGCTTCGCTCATAATAGGTGTTGAGGAAACCTGCATAGAGGGTGATATCTTCTTTTGTGGTGAAAGCGTCCATATCGCCTCCAACATCATCGAGCCGGCTGAGTATGTGAAATGCTTTGCGATGGCGTGTACCCTTGAACATCATGTGCTCGGTGAGGTGGGCAATTCCCGATTCGGTTGCCAGCTCGTCGCGGGTGCCGGCATTTATCATGATTCCACAATGCGACACCGTTGAACGGGTGGGGATGTGAATCACACGGATTCCGTTTGGTAATATTCCCTTACAATGTTCCATCAGCACAATTTGGACGCAAAGATATGAATTTGCATTATACTCCGGCTACTTGCGTACAAATGAAAAAAACACCTCAGCAAAACATCGGAAGTTTACAGGCAATATCAGACAATAAAGGTAGAGCTGATTGATTTGTGGGTATATACCTTTCGGATAATATCGGCAAACAGGTCGCCGATTGAGAGTACATGAATTTTAGAAGACAGGGGTTTTACGGGAATCGAATTGGTAACCACGACTTCGGTAATGCTCGATTTTTCGATACGTTCGTATGCGGGACCCGAAAGAACGGGGTGGGTAGCTACCACGCGGACACTTTTTGCACCTTTTTCCATCATCATATTCGAAGCCATGCAAACGGTTCCGGCGGTATCGATCATATCGTCGACGATAATTACATTTTTACCTTCGACTTCGCCAATCACCTTCATTTCGGCAACCACATTTTCTTCCTCGCGCGATTTGTGGGCAATGGCCATACTGCAACTCAGGAAGTGTGAGTAGGCTTTGGCACGTTTGCTACCACCCATATCGGGAGATGCAATGACCAGGTTATCGAGGTTGAGGCTTTTAATGTAGGGCACAAACAAGGCTGATGCAAACACATGGTCGACCGGAACGTTGAAAAAACCCTGAATCTGGTCAGCGTGCAGGTCCATGGTCATTACCCGGTCGACACCCGAAGCCGAGAGAACATCGGCAATTACTTTGGCACCTATTGAAACACGGGGTTTATCCTTGCGATCCTGACGGGCAAAGCCGAAATAGGGTATTACAGCCACCACCTTGTAGGCCGATGCACGTTTTGCAGCATCGACCATCAGCATCAATTCGATGAGGTTTTCGGCCGGCGGGCAGGTTGACTGAATGATGAACACGGTGCAGCCACGCACGGTTTCGTTGAGACTGGGTTGAAATTCGCCATCGCTGAAGCGGATGAGATTGCTTTTGCCCAGTTCCATTTCGGGATCGTAGCATTTAACGATTTCTTCCGACAAGTAACGGCTTGCCGAACCGGTGAAGAATTTTATAGGTGAATCCATGTATTGAGTTTTTACACGGGCAAATGTAATGAAAAGGCAGCGCCCCAAAAATCGAAATTGAACCATTTCAATACAAATTTATTAACAGGTTCTTAATAATTTGTTCAGGCTGCATTCAATTAGTTAGCGTATCTTTGCGGCGTGTGAGGAAGGTGTTAAAAAACAAATAATTAACTAAACTTTTGGCTAACTTAACTGTTAAGTAAATGACTTAATATAAAGGCACTTAATAACAAAAAATTTCAAATTAGAAAATACGCAATAATACAGTTGATAAATAAAGTAAAATTTCGAAAAAATAGCTCTTTAAAATGATAAAAAAATCCTTAAAACTAATAGTAACTATTGTGTATCTGTTCGTGGGTTATTCACTATTTGCGGATAACATAACACCTGTAAGAACTGATGTTTCAGGTTTTTCTGACTGGACTGATACTAATGTTGCAGGAACAACATATTTGCAGCTTCTGGTTTCAGGAGCTAATACAGTATCTCCAGCAATGGACTTTAATAATTACACTGGCGAAACGCTCAATTTCAAAGCCAGAACCTATGGAGGTGTAGATGCAACTGAAAATACTATTACTGTATCTATATCTACTGATAACGGAAGTAATTGGACAGTACTGGGTACACGCACCCCTGCTAATAAAACCTTAACAGCAATGGCGGCCTTTGATTTATCAGCATATTCAGGATCTCAGGTAAAGATTAAGTTTTCGGTTGCAGGTACAAATAATGGTATTGGAGCAGGAATTGACGATATCACAATTACCGGGACTCCTTCGGCAGGTACACCTGAAATAACTATTTCAACATCATCTATTTCCGGCTTTACCTACATTTTTGGCAACGGCCCCAGTATTCCGCAGAATTTTACAGTTTCAGGCAGTAATCTTACGGGCAATATCAGTGTGAACCCTCCCACGAATTACGAAATATCGCAAAGTTCAGGTAG
>JAGOEF010000154.1 GCA_017997855.1 Bacteroidales bacterium | reverse complement strand
ACTCATGTCGGATGCAGGGGTGAATTCGAATACATAATCTTCGCATTCCATGGCATCGCTGCCACAGGCATCGTCTGGACCATAATTGTCGATTGTTCCCGCAGTATTCAGACCGGTGGCCGAATACGGCAGCGAAAGAATTTCGGCCGGAGCCGAGCACGTGTTCTGGGCCTGCACCATTCCACTAAAAAGCAGACTCAGGCATACGCCAAGATAGAATAATTTTTTCATCCCTTTTTATTTTTGTAGTTAATACCTACAAAATTAAAATTAAAAAGAATATCGCAAGGGATACAATATTCTTTTAGGAAGAATTTATTAAAGAATATGTAAGAATTTACATAATTGCTAATCCCACATACTTTTGCGTGAGACAGCGTATTTCCCCGCACCGGTAAAAAACAATGCCAGTGCTCCGCTCAGGTACAAGTATATTAATTCGAGTTTCATGCCACCATATTCACCAAAGGCAAAAATATCCTGAGTGTGCATCAGTCCGATAATTGTTAGCATGTTAATTACAAACACCACTGCTGCAATGCGAGTTTTATACCCGATAATTATCAACAGCGGTGCCACTATTTCGCCAAGATAAACACCGTAGGCAATAAATCCCGGCATTCCTTTCGATACAAGCAATTGCTGTATGAAGTCAAGTCCGTGAATCAGTTTAGGAATTCCGTGCAGCAGCATTAAAACCCCCACACTTAAGCGCAGAATCAAAAGTCCGACATCAGCATTAATTTTTATTTTCCGCATGGCTGACTAATTTTTAGTAAACTCAAGAACATCGATGCTGCCATCGCCGCCACTTACATGCCGCAGGTTTATTTTTGTATCACTTTTGCTGATTACTTCCCAATCTTCGTTAAGTTCATCAAAGGGGACCTGATTGCCAAAGTTGAGAATCATTTTTGTTGTACTGTCATCGGTGCCGGAGCTGTAGGTGCCCGAAACTGTGGTCGATTGTTTTACGGCACTCACTACTCCATTATCTGCAAAACTGAAAACATAACCTGTAAAGTGGTAGGTTTCATCATTGTCATCTTCAGTAAATAAGGAAACAGTCCAGCCACTTTGTTGAAGTGTGTTGTTCACATTGTCGGGAGTGAGGTCGGCTGAATCGTCAGTGCAAGAATATGCAAAGGGTATAGCGGCTAATATGCCAATTAAAATGAATCTGTGAATTTTCATAATTTTAAGTTTTGATGTATCGTGTAAACCAAAAAATATTGATTTTGTTTAGAATATTTCTAAATAGCTAAATTAAAATAACTGGTTGAATTGAAAATACACAGTTATTCACTTATTGTATGGTAATCTGAAAATTGTGCTACGCTTCCGGTCCTGCAACAACCACGGTCATTTGTTCTCGTCTGAGCATTGCTGTGGCTATATCTTTCAGAATTTTTTCGTTGGCTTTATGTATGGCTGAAATGCCGTCTTCAACGAAACTATAATCCAAACCTGCTTCAAGCAGACTTCTCAATGCGGCTGATGAAGCAAATGCACCGTCGAACATGGCGAGTTTATCTCCCAGCATGGTCTTTTTTACCAGTATGAGTTCTTCGTGGGTGATGGGTTTATCCACCAAAGCCAACAGTTCATTGTCGATTTCGTTGAGGGCCTGTTGCCATGTTTCGCCGGCTACTTCGGCAGAAATATTGAATACGGCCTTATCCCCGCTCAGGTGAACCGATGAGCCAATTCCATAGGTCAGACCTTTATCTTCCCTGATGTTTTTCATCAGACGTGATCCAAAATATCCCCCGAGCAATGTGTTGATTACCTTGAGCATGTGGTAATCCGGCATGCTGTCGATATCTATCAGACAGCCCATCCTTATAGCAGCCTGCGATGCACCCGATTTGGTGATATATTCAAACTTTTCGGGAGAAGTTTCCTCAGTGTAAACGGGTTTTATTAACGCGGTCTTTTGTTCGCCGATGTAGGGCTGAATTGCATTGTCGATTATATAAAACAGTTCTTCGCCAACGTCGCCGGACACCACAATCGAACAAGATTGTGCATGGTAATGGGTGCGGTGAAAGTCTGTTAATTGATTCCGTGTTACACCAAACACATCTTCCGGAATAATTTCAGCACCGAGGGGGTGCTTTGCTCCGAATAAACGGGTCGAAATGCTTTTACCGGCCAGAATTTTCACCTTTTCGTAATCAATTTTCAGCCGCTGAAAACTGTTCTGGTTAAAAATGTCGAGCTCTTCCTGCGGGAAAACCGGCCTGAATAAGAATGCCGCGATTACGGGCAATACGGTTGCAGCTGATTTCAGGTCAATATAAAAACCCATTCCGGCTTTGTTGCGTGAGAACGAGGGTTCGGTAAACACGGCATGATAGTCGAGAATCTCGGCTATTTCGGAGGCGGTATGTAGCTCAGAGCCTTCGCGTAACAGCGAAACACAATGTGACGGAATCAGCTTTCCGGTTTGGAAAATAGCGCCGGCATCGAACAGAAAATCAATTCTGGCAACATTCATCGTGTTACCAGTAATGTGATATAATGGAATTCCACAGGCTGATTTTTTCAGTGTGGCAGGGTTCAAAACCCCGGCATCGAAATCGTATATCGGAGCGCCTTTCTTACGGAAGTGGTTCATGAGGGTTCTTTTTGTTGTAATACAATGTGCTGCAGTTTTTTTTATCGAAAAGAGTTTGCGCGACCCTGATTATCTGATCACGTGAAACATTCCGGTACTTGTCTTCTTCTTCGTTCATCATCGAAGCATCACCCAGAATTTCGAAATATGCCAGGTCGATCGCCTTGTTGAGTGCCCCTGCCCACTCTAGTTTGCGGGCTGCAATACAGCGGTTTTTAACCTTTTCGAGTTCCCGGTCGGTGAAATCTCCGGTGGTGATTCTTTGCAACAACTGCTCAGTGGCAGTTTCACATTCCGGGTAACTTCTGTCGGGTAGGGGTTTCCCCGAAATGATAAATAATCCCGGGTCGATGCTACCCACTATGTAGGCATCCACTTCCGAAAACAAGTGTTGTTCTTTGATAAGTTTTTCGAAAAACCATGAAGACCTTCCGTTAGAAAGTATATCGCTTATCAGGTCGGTGGCGTAATAATCGGGGTGAAGCCGGTTTACCATGTGGTAGGCTTTGTACAATGCGTTCTGTGGAACATCGCGATCTACGCTGAGACTACGGGCTTCGGTTTGAACAGGTTCCTGTACAATATTGCGTGGCGAAACATCTCTGGCACCGATGCTGCCAAACCATTTTTCGATGAGCCTGTGGGTATTGTCAGGTTCGAAATTTCCGGCAATTACCAGCACGGCATTGTTTGGGGCATAATGCGAATAGAAGAATTCTTTTACCTCTTTCAGGCTGGCCTGACGAATATGCTCCGGCTTTTTACCGATTGTATTCCACTGGTAAGGGTGTACCCGATATGCAAGCTCTCGCAGCAACAGCATGGCGTCGCCGTAGGGTTGGTTCAGGTATCGCTGGTTGAATTCTTCCACCACCACGTTGCGTTGCACTTCGAGGCTTTTTTCGGAGAATGCCAGTTCGAGCATCCGGTCCGATTCGATCCACAGGGCTGCTTCGAGGTTTTCGGCTGGCAGACTTACGTAGTAATTGGTGATATCGTTGTTGGTAAAGGCGTTGTTTTCGCCCCCGGCTTTCTGCACCACACGGTCGTATTCGGGCACATTTACCGAGCCGCCGAACATCAGGTGCTCGAAGAGGTGGGCAAAGCCTGTCTTTTGGGGATTTTCGTCGCGTGAACCCACATCATACATCACATTCACCACCACCATGGGCGTTGTTGTGTCGCGGTGGAGTATTACCCTGAGCCCGTTAGGCAGCTGGTATTTTTCGAAATCTATCATACACCTGTGTTAAGAAATGCAAAAATAGTAAAAGTAGTTTTTATTTAACCAACAACTCGACATTGTGTGCAACGAGGTCGAGTTTCACTAAGCATTTGCAATGCGATATTCGTATTGTATTAAAAATACATAGATAAATAAGTCCTCGTTGCAAACGAGGACTAGTTCAGGGACTATTTAATGGCAAGTAAAAACCGGGCTACCCATGTAAAACAAAAACAACCGGAATTTTCCGGTTGCCTTGTGCTGTATTTTGAAATTTTCTATTTGTATTTTATCAGTTTCAGTGTTTTGGCTTCGAAGTAGCCTTTCACCGCCACATTGTCGTCAACCATCATGATGGCATCAAAATCAACACCGTCATCAGCTTCTTTGCACGACCGCTCGTATAGCTTATTGAAGAAATTGTCAATATCGTCTTTACCCATTTTCATTTGTCCTAAACCGGTGAAGTTTTTTACTTCAATTTCTTTAACCTCGGTGTAAGCAAACGAAGGTTTGGTGAGGAAGAAAATGTCTTTACTTCCGCATTTTTTCTTGTAATCTTTCGCTATAAGATTGCAGCCTGCATTTTCGGCCAGTGTTCCGCTTTTGAATTTAATCAGTTCAATTTTGTTGGGGCTGTGAACAATAACAGCGTCAAAAGCTACCTGTTTGCCTTTGGTTTCTTTTTTAATTGATTTGTCAATGGCAATAATCACTTCTTTAATCCCGGATGGGTCCATTCCGGCAGCGGCTTCGTCTTTATTACTGTTCGAAACTTTGGTTTTACCCACCACTGTGTATTCGTTGGTAGGAATGGTTTTAACAAATAATAATTTTCCGTTGTAAATGGTGGTGGCCTGGGCATTTTGCGATATGGCAAATCCGGCAGCACAACACATAATAATCGCTAAACTGAGAATTTTTTTCATGGTCAAACTCTATTTTTTTAGGGCTCTGTATCTTTTTTATTTCAGAATCCGAAAGCTCAAGAACCCATAATTGCTTTCGAAAACCGGGCAAATGTAATGATTAAAGTTTCCGGTCAATCCTTTTATATTTATTACCTGATTGGCGGAAAAAAAATAATTACGGTTTAGAGATATTAAATATTAACTATGGTTATTGAAAATATTAAATAATAAGTTGAAAATATATATTA
>JAGOEF010000153.1 GCA_017997855.1 Bacteroidales bacterium | reverse complement strand
CGAAAATATCACTTTACGAAATGCCGCGGCAATATGCATCATTCCTGTATCGTGAGTAATAACCACTGCAGCATGTTTTATTAATGTTGCCGATTCGTCAACGCCTATCATCCCGCAAAGGTTTATGACGGGGGCACCTTCGGTGTTTTCAATTATTTCAGCGGCTGTTTCTGCATCATCAACGCCCCCGATAAGCACGGTCTGATAACGAAGCAGGCGGCACAGTTCGGCAATTTGGTATGCGGGTAGCTTTTTCGTATTGTGCTGGCCTCCAATAGCAATCACAAAATACACCGGTTCTAATGTTTCGAGTAAAGGGTGAATCGTATCGGGTGTTTTTTCGTTTTGCAGAAAATAATCGAGACCCCGGTTGTCGTTGTCGACATCGAAAAGTCTGACGGTTTCGAAATAGCGATCGACAATGTGAATATCGGGCATTCGGTCGATTTTAAACCGGGTCAGTAACAATTTTTCGATATTCAGTTTTGGAAACGAGAAGTCAAGAACCTTCAGCCGTCGTTTAAAACGCAGGCTGCGCAGGTTATTGTGCAGGTCGATGATGTAGTCGAAGCCTTCGTTGCGCAGTCCTTCGAGTGTGGCTGCAAAATTTCCCAGCCGGTGTATGCAATCGATATAGGGATTGTGCTCAAGTAAAAAGCTGTATTGCGGCTTGGTGAGAAAATGCACCTCAGCTCCTTCGACCTGTTGTTTAAGGCAGCGGATCAGCGGACTGGTCAGCACTATATCGCCTATACTGCTGAAACGAATGATGAGAAACTTAATGGTATTAGACTCGTTCATAACAAGCCTCATTCCTTTTTCATAGAATCATGATAATAAAGATCGAGTAAATAGAATGCATCGTAAACCATTACATTTTCGACAGGAATACCCATCAACTTTGCTTTTTCCTGAAGCTGAGCGTACCAGGATGGGGTATTTCTCATTTTCTTGAAGGATTCGTTGAGTATTTCCTTGAATTTGAATTTGTAAATTGCAGCATTCCCTTTTTCGCTTAATCCAATTAAAGAATAGTATTTTTCAATAAAATATCTATTAGGTGATTTATCGCGTTTAAACATTGAATGACCCCAGACAACTACATAATCAATTATCTGTATTTGGTGTAGGCTATCGGATGTGACCCAGTGTCGGTTCAAATCATATTTCGATTTATTTCCCAATAGAATACATGGCAAGTCTTTTTTATTCCAAATAACAGGAAAGTGCCCTTCGCATTGTGGGTTTAATACATAAGCAGCGGCAACATCGGCACCTGCATAACACCCAAAATGAATATGGCTCCAATATTCAGAATAATTCAGTGAGTAATAAATACTATTGGGTTCCATAAGTTTTCCGACCGAAACAATTTCTTTTACATCGGAATTAAGAAACTCTAGGTTGCGGCTTATTATTTTACTACGCTCAACTGAGGTGAAATATAAGACAAACAACAAAAGAAGACCCACTGGCCAATGTATTTTTTGCAGACAAAACCAAATGGCAAACATAAAGTAGAACCAAACTAAAATTCTGACACTAATTGCACCCGTCCCAAAAGTATTCGGCATGAAGAAATAAATAGCAAGTATTATTGAGGCTATGATAAACCAAACAAGCTTATTGCCTGTGTAACTTATCTCCGGATACTTCTTTCGCTGTAATATTTTAACAACATAAAGTACCAGCAAATAAGCCAATACTGTAACCAAACTAAAAAAGATAATTCTTCCGATAGGGCTTTCGAAAATCAGGTCAAATGCGATTAAATTTCTTAAGGTAACAAGGTTAACTAAGAGTGTACCGGTAGGTAAATCGGTATTAGCCATTTCTCCATTAATTTTAAAAACATGAGCGGCATAGATAACCGTTAACACTAAAGATGGTACCGAAACACCAATTAATTTGAGTGTATTAAAAACCTGTTTTTGCGCTTCTTTCTTGTTGTGTTTTATTAATGATTCAACGAAATGGAAAATAATGTAAATAAACAGGCAAACTAGTGCAAATGCAAAAACAACTAAGTGCGACAAATACAAAAGTAAAAACAATAGCCCCATCCAAAACAGGCTCCACCCACGTAGATTGTCGCGATGCCTGATGTAATATCCTAACCCTATAAAAAAGAAAATCCAAGCAACCGAAAAAGTGTAATATCCCATGAGCAAATAAGTCTGCATCGTGAAAGGAATTATTAACAAAATGAGATAATTAGTCTCTTTGCGAATGGAATATATGAGATATCTGAATGAATAAGCAACTCCGGCAAGACAAACAAAAATTAAAAGCTTCATAGCTACATTAGCCGCGAAAAAATAGTTAAATAAGCTGAGAAGGAAAGGCCCCGTCCAGTAACCGACAATTACCGGATTAATGCTGAAAAACTGGCCCATAAAATTATTTCCTGTTGCCAGTTCTGCAATTACCATACTGTTGTAGATGTGTTGCGCTCCGTCTAATGAATGAATATAGGAGTATTCAAGTAAGAAAGAAGCATTGAACAGAACGAAAAATGTGAAAATCACAAATTCGGTAGCTTTTAATTGTAAAAGCCCTTTCAGGATATCATATATTTTTCTCATGTCTTATTTAATTTGGCAATGAGAACTGTAACAACATGAGTCGCCCTGTCCGGCATTACTTGGTGGGTGCCTGCCCTTGGCCCTGACCCTGATTTTGTCCCTGATTGGCCGGAAGTTCCGACGTGGTGTTCTGTTGGGTTCCGGCTTTGTTCGGATTTGTAATGGTCATGCTGGCTACAAGGCAAATTACCAATAGCGATACTGCAAGTACCCAGGTTGCTTTTTCAAGGAAATCGGCGGTTTTCTTAACGCCCATTATCTGGTTACCCTGTCCGAAATTCGAAGCCAGACCACCGCCTTTGGAGTTCTGTACCAATACAATGAGTACCAGCAACACCGAAACAATAATTATTAATACCGAAAGAAATGTGTACATGTTTATGCGTTTTTATCGATAAGTTCTTTTACTAATTTTATTTGAGCTGCAAAATAAATGCTTTTTTCCGGATATTTCAAAGATAATTTTTCATAAGTGTGCAAAGCCTTTTCGAAATGCCCCTGTTTGATATAAATTCCGGCCAGTGTTTCGGTGATAAAATCGTCCGATTCTTCTTTTTCATAATCAGCAATCTCGCTGCTGATAGCCATTTCGGTTTCTTTCGGGATGATTTTCGGCTTATCGGAAATAAACTTGTCAAGCAGGTCAATATTTTTCTTGCGTACCCCCGAAAGCGAGCCAGATTGGGTAGTTTTCATGGTGTTCTCTGCCATTAAAACATCCGATGCGGGGGTCGGCAACATCAATGTTTCGAAGGCAAATTCCAGCAGGTCGTTATCGGGATTTGAAATATTCAGTGGTTCTGCGGGTGTTGTGTCGGCTGTTGCCTCAATTTCTGCCAGCGTATTTTCATGCCTTTCAGTTACAATTACTTCAGCTACTTCAGCCTGTGTTGTATTGTGGTTTATCAGCCGATATAGCATGTGCCGGTCGGGACAATGCAAGGCAGCCAGTTTTATTTTGCTTTTAAATCGCAGGTCGTCGAGGTCATACAGGTTACGGGCATATAGCATCCATGCCGTCTGAAAATAGGGGTATTCCGTCAGCAAAGCCTCCAGATTACTCAGGCTGTTGCGGTCGAGCAAGTCCGCATTGGCTATATAGGTATGCAGTGTCTGGCTGTTCATGTTTACCAGTTTACTACAGCTTTGTTGAACACATCTTCGGTGAGTTGCTCTACAATCTCAGTTATTAATTGCCCTTCGACCGATGCCAGGTTGGTGGTGCTTTCGAAGTCGGCATACCGCGAAAAACTTGACTCATAGCTTTTCTCAGGTTGTTTGTTGTTGGTAAACCGTACACTAATGTTGATGGTAAGGCGGTTCAGTGCGGCGGTTTCGTTGCCCTGATAGGCCAGCGGCGTAACACGGTAATCGGTAATTTCTCCCTCAAGGGCAAGGTCGCCACCACTGCTAACCAACGAGAGATTGGTCTGCGACAGGAAGCGGTCTTTAAGTCCTTCGGTTAGGGCATTACTCAGCGTGGGTTGCACATTGGTAGCCCGGTTCGGGAAAAAAGAAATCTGTATGGTCTTGGTGTCGGGTGAAATGCTTGCCCCGGTGAATGAATACTTCAACGAACACGCTGTAAGTAACAGTGCGACAATAATTACCGATATCAGAGCTGTCCGTGGCATCAGTTTTCGATATTATATTCTTTGAGTTTGCGATAGAGTGTACGCTCCGAAATTCCCAGTTCCTGTGCTGCCATTTTACGTTTACCCAGGTTTTTCTCGAGCGCCTTTACAATCAATTCTTTCTCTTTATCGCTGAGCGAAAGGTTCTCGTCGGTAATTACACTCGTATCTTCGATACCTTTGTTTTGCACCGTAACTCCCGGCTGAGACGTAACGATCCGGGGCTCTATTTTCACGGTTTCTTCTTCGTCGAGATAGCTGTCGATGAGGGTTTCGTCGTTGAGGTTTATATGCGGGTTCTGGCTGATGATGTCGTTGACAAGTTTTTTTAGTTCGTGCATGTCTTTTTTCATGTCGAACAAAATCTTGTACAATATTTCACGCTCCGACCCGAACGACTTTTCTTCACCTTTGGGCATCAGTACCGGTAACCCTGAATAATCCTGTCCGGGCAGGTACTTGGCCAGCACCGTGTGGTCGATGTTTCGCTGTTGCTCAATAACCGAAATCTGTTCGGTAATGTTTTTCAGTTGCCTGATATTACCGGGCCAGCGGTATTTTAACAGGAGTTCACGGGCAGCTTCATCGGGTTTGATGGCTGGCATGCGGTATTTCTCGGCAAAATCAGCTGCAAATTTTCTGAAAAGCATGATGATATCTTCGCCACGGTCGCGGAGCGGAGGCAGATGCAATGGTACCGTATTCAGCCGGTAGTACAAATCCTCGCGGAAACGGCCTTCGTGCACCGCTTTGAGTATGTTTACATTGGTGGCGGCAATAACGCGCACATCGGTTTTTTGCACCTTCG
>JAGOEF010000152.1 GCA_017997855.1 Bacteroidales bacterium | reverse complement strand
GAGGTTTGTTCAAAATTATACCCGCAAGCTGGGCGCTTGCTGCATGGGGTGTTTTTTTTTGAGGTGTGTTATACCCGCAAGCGGGACGCTTGCTGCATGGGGTGGTTTTTAAGGGGTGTTGTAACCGCAAGCGAGGACGCTTGTTGCATTAGTTGGTTTTTTTGAAGTGTGTTGTACCCGCAAGCGGGACGCTTGCTGCATGGGGTGGTTTTTAAGGGGTGTTGTACCCGCAAGCGAGGACGCTTGCTGCATAGGGTGTAGGGCGTTGCTGCATGGTTTGCAAAACATAATGCAGCAAGCGTTCCGCTTGCGGGTATAAAACTAACAATTTCCTTAATTAATACGGATCAATAGTTAGCGGGCAGAACTCAGAAGCACTGCTATACAGGTATTCAAAATCGTTTACAACAAAGCCAGCACGTACCGGATTTTGATGGATATAATTCTGCTTTATCTGAAATGTTTTTTGGTTATCGATTAAAATCGGATAATTGAGGTTTTGCCAGAATTGATGTTTTTTGTTTAACGGATTGAAAACCCCGGCTGCTTCGAACGCATCGGTCATCCATTTACGGCGACTTTCTTTCGGATAACTTTTTATTGACTTAAATAATTCTTTCGAAGTAAAAGTTTTGAAATCACGAAGAACATCTCCCAATGGCAATTCTCTTGACCGGACAATCATGTGAATGTGGTTCGACATGATTACAAATGAATATATTTCCAGACCTTTATTTTTACGGCAAAATTCAAGACAGTTTACGATAAAGTCTTTGTATTCGCGCCTTGTAAAGACATCAATCCATTTGATAACAGTGAGTGTAACAAAATACACCTGGTTGTCGTTTGCATGTAGTTCCATGGAATAAAATTACAATAATAACTTCATTGGAGAAACATTTTGTTTGATTTTTTTGACAAAGAAGGTTTTAAGGGATGTACCCGCAAGCGGGACGCTTGCTGCATGGGGTGTTAAATTGGCTGAACTAGGTTTTAATCGGTCTTTTTCTGAAAATCAGCCATAAGCCGAAAATGACAAACGGGACGCTGAGCACCTGTCCCATGTCTAGGGGGAAGTTCCAGCCTTCGAATTCAATTTGTGATTCTTTGGTGAACTCAATGAAAAAGCGGAATACAAAGACCACATTCAGAAAGATGCCCAGAAAAACACCGGGTTTCCATTTGTCTTTATACCTTTTGAACAGCCACAGCAGCACGAAAAAAGCGATGAAATAGAAAATGCCCTCATACAGCTGAGTAGGATGACGAGCAGGCCAATGCTGCGCCAGACAGCTAACATCGGCAACATTGCACTGCCCTACTGCATTCTTCATTGCAAGCGCAGCATCGTCGCCGACCCTGAAAAACTGAAAGCCCCAGGGAAGTTTTGTCGGCACGCCGTAGATTTCGGAATTCATCAAATTTCCTACACGGACAAAACTGCCGGCCAGCAGCACCACCGCTGCCACACGGTCGATGAGGTACCAAAAATTCAATTTGTATTTGCGGGCAAACAACAGCAACGCAAGAATAATACCCACTGCCCCCCCGTGACTGGCCAGACCTCCCTCCCACACTTTCAGAATTTCGAGGGGGTGCGATAAATAATGTACCGGATCATAGAACAGGCAATGCCCCAGTCTGAGCCCTACCACCACACCCACAATGGTGTAGATGGCTAATGCATCGATGCGTTGCTGCACCCACGATTCTTTTTTCAACAGGTACCCCAGCACAAAGTATGACAATAAAAAACCGGTGGCCAGAAGCAGTCCGTACCAGCGTATTCCACGACTCCCGATCTCGAAAATGACCGGGTCGGGGCTCCAGTGTATAAAATTCAGGATAAAGTCCATGCGAAAAGTATTAATTTAGCGATGCAAATATATGACTAAAACCTGAGAAAAAAATATGGAACACATGCCTTTGGCAGAACGATTGCGACCAAAAGATTTCGACACTTTTACCGGACAGCGGCATCTGGTGGGTCAGGCAGCCAGCCTCCGTCAACTGATTGAAAGCGGAAAGATACCCTCGATGATTTTGTGGGGACCTCCGGGTGTTGGCAAAACTACCCTGGCACGCATTATTTCACAGCAGGCCGGCCGGCGATTTTTCACCCTTTCGGCCATCAGCAGCGGTGTGAAAGAAGTGCGCGAAATAATACAGCAGGCACGCAGTCAGAACCTGTTTGCCTCGGGATCTGCCATACTGTTTATCGACGAAATTCACCGATTCAGCAAGTCGCAGCAGGATTCGCTGCTCGGGGCGGTAGAAGACGGCACCATCACCCTGATTGGCGCCACCACCGAAAACCCTTCGTTCGAGGTAATCACCCCGCTTTTGTCGCGCTGTCAGGTGTATATTCTAGAAAGCCTCGCCGAAGAGGATCTGAGCCTGCTCGCTCAGCGTGCTTTTGACGACCCCGTGATTGCGGCTTCGAAAAAGATGCACCTCATCGAAAGCGAAGCCTTGTTCCGCTTCTCGGGGGGTGATGCACGAAAACTTTACAATATCATCGAACTGATAGCCCATTCGGAACCCGGAAAAACAGTAAACATCACCAACCGGATGGTTACCGATGTGCTTCAGAAGCACATTTCGATTTACGACAAAGGCGGTGAACAACATTACGATGTGATTTCGGCATTTATTAAATCAGTGCGCGGCAGCGACCCCAATGCTGCGGTGTATTGGCTGGCGCGTATGCTCGATGGTGGCGAAGACATTATTTTTATTGCCCGCCGGCTGATGGTTCTCGCTGCCGAAGATATCGGGCTGGCCAATCCGAATGCCCTGCTTATTGCCAATGCCTGCTTCGACGCGGTGCATAAAATCGGGATGCCCGAAGCACGGATTATTCTGTCGGAATGTACGATTTTTCTGGCCTGCTCGGCAAAAAGCAATTCGGCATATCTCGCTATTGATGCTGCGCTGGAATTAGTGCGCAGCAAAGGGCACCAGCCGGTTCCGCTGCACCTGCGCAACGCCCCTACCCAACTGATGAAACAAATCGGTTATGGAACCGATTACCTCTATCCGCACGACTTCGAAGGGCATTTCGCTGCGCAGGATTACATGCCCGAGGCGCTGAAGGGGAGCATACTCTATGAACCCGCTGCCAACGAACGTGAAAAGGATATCAGGAACTCCCTGATCAGTCGCTGGAAGAACCGCTATGGGTACCGCTAAATCAGTGATTTTTATTGCGGATTAAAATGCGAAGGCAGGTTCCGGGAATTCCCAGGCTCACATAACAATGCGGAGCCGGCATTCCGTCGGGCTGTAAACCCTCGTATCCGGCAAACGGACCCGATTTAATCTGAACGAGTTTACCCGAAGTATTGCCCAATTCGACCACTTCCACTTCGGACCCGCCATGGCTGCAGGCAATTTCCATCAGCCGGATATCGGATGGAGTTACACTCACCGGCTTATTATCGAAAACCAGCGGACAGAGAATGCCCGGGGTGTAGCGCAGGACTTCGATGGCCGCCGGAGGTATCAGCACAAACACATAACCACTGATGAGCGGGAACCGGCGCTCAACGAGTTTGCCCTTGATTTTATGCGGCTTCGACACCAATGGTAAAAACACCTCATAGCCCAGTGCGGACAGTTGCCGGGCCAGCTCTTTCTCGCGAAAGCGCTTCACCCTGAACACCTGCCATTTCGGCGTACTGTGATCTTCAACGGTCATCAAAAACAAAACTTTAAAGCATATTACAACATAACCCGAGGCATACTTCCGTTTGCAAATATGTTGATTTTTTTTGAAAAATACTTGAATTTATCGGTAAAACGAAGCACAAGTTATACATTATTTTCATACATTTGAAAAGCATAAAACACAAGTTTTGTTGTTGAAAACTAAGCACAAAACACTGATTTACAATCGTTTGTCAACTTAACGATGAAGCGGAGCCATGCACAAGCCTCATGTAAATGAAAATACATTGATGCAATTCTCCGAAATCCGGCAGCCGATTTTATATATCACCGCGGCGTGGAAAAAACCCATCCGGGAATTGCCTGCCTGCTTGCTGTTGTCCATAATACCAGTAAAATTTCGGAAACAATAATTTACCATTAAAATAAAGAATATGAAAGTGTTGGCTTGCAGACCCGGCGATGACCAATTTTGGATTGGCTGTAATTTGGAGGAAGCTATGAATATATTTCTCCCCTTGTTGTCGCAAGAAGCGATCTTACATTATAAAAGAATTGTTGCCGGGCAAGCCAATCACGATGCAGCATACCGGAATGCCGTGATGAACGCAACCGACACCGATGAGGTTTTCCATGCCTATTTCAATGTTTCGAGAGATGCAAGTATTTGTTTCCCGCAAGTTCCCCATTTCCCTTTCGCCAATTTATGGAACGGATATAGTCCTTTTCGAAAAATTGACACGAAGACCATTCATTCTCTCGATGAGTTGAAAAATCTGAAAATGACATACAAGGGCATCGAATATGATTTTCATGAAAAACGCTGAGTACTTGTTGTAAAAAAAAGTGCATCACAGGCGACAAAAACAGTACATATCAATTGGTTATTGCGTTTCACCAGCAATGAGGAAGAAGAACAAATGATACAAACCAGTAAAATAAACCATCGCGGCGAAGACAGAATTAAGCTGGAATTTGCTTATGATGAGCACATTTCCGGTAAGATCAGGCAAATTACGGGAGCAGCCTGGAGCCGTACGCACAAATCATGGCTGATACCCGATGATGCGACATCGCGTGAACAATTCGCTTCACTCTTTCCGGAAATCAGCTTGCCCCATGTAGAAAACCATGCGAATAATGATGACGTAAGTAAAAAAATGGAAATAGACTCTGTTTTTTATTCAAATGATTTTTCGATGCGCGACAAAGTTCGAATACTCATCAATTATAAGCACATACGGATAAAATGCCCGAAAAACGAAAGCGACATACAGTTTTTCAGGAGTATAAAGTATTGCTACTGGAAGCCAGATGGTTTTTATTGGGAAATGCCAAACAGTGAAGACAATTATGAAATGGTTTTGACACATTTTAACAACCGAACATATAGTTTTGAAG
>JAGOEF010000151.1 GCA_017997855.1 Bacteroidales bacterium | reverse complement strand
AATCAGGGGGTCGAAGGTTCGAACCCTTCTGGGACCACAAATCGTTTTATTAAAATAAATAAAATATGTGTACAAAAAACTAAACTTTTTTGCACATTTTTTGTATAATACATTGACAATAACAATTTAAATTGAGGAGGATTTGCTATGAAACACCATATACTATTACTAATCATTGCTTTTTCAACCATAATTTCGCTTAATGCCAGGGCACAGCAAGGCGTTGCCAATCTGGGTTTCGAAAACTGGAGCACAACTATTTTAGGAGAAACCTTAACCGGCTGGGTAAGTCTGAATGCCTCGAAAGAGACCTCAGATGTATTTTCAGATTCCGCAGCACTTAAGCTGGAAACAAAAAATTCGATAATGGGATTGCAACCGGGTCTTGCAACCATTGGTATAATGTCGGGGTTGACGGCAATACCCGGAGAACCATTCAGCGATGTTCCTGGAAGTATCCGCGGATACACCAAGTTTAACCTGGCCACAGGCGACACCGCCCTGTTTTATATCAGGCTCACCAATATGGGTGAAATCATAGCTTCAGCCGACACTATGTTTGCCGGAGTTCAGAGCAACTGGACCCAATTTGTTCTAAATCTAAACTGGTACACATGGGGGATTCCCGACAGCATACAGATTGGAATTACCTCGGGTGGAAACAGCAGCCTTATCGGGTTCAATATCGGAAACACTACAGCCGGAAGTTGGCTTAAAGCTGATGCATTTGCTTTGGGCGACTTTGTTTCGATTGACAAGATGATGGGAAATACCGATAAGGTTCAGGTATTTCCAAATCCATCGAAAGGCTTTGTGTATATTGCCAATGCTAAAAATGCAACGATTATTATTTATAATATGCTTGGCAAAAAAGTATTGGAAATCAGAAATCATGACGCTGAAAAAATCAATCTGGCTAACCTTCCTGCCGGCAATTACATAATTCAGGTAAATAAAAATAATGTTGTATCTTCGCATAAACTGATTTTAACCAAATAAAATCTTATGCAAAAAGTTGCCGTTGTCTTATCAGGATGTGGCGTATACGACGGAAGCGAAATTCATGAAGCAACCCTGTCGCTGTATGCACTTAGCAAATATGGTTTCCACTACAGTTGCTTTGCACCTGACACCAATCAACACCACGTGATAAATCACCTTAGCGGTGAAATTATGCCTGAAAAACGCAATGTTTTAATTGAATCAGCCCGTATCGCCAGGGGTAAAATAAAACCCCTGACGAAACTGGAAACAGGTGAATTCGACGCAGTGCTTTTCCCAGGAGGCTTCGGTGCTGCAAAGAATCTCAGCAATTTTGCCTTTAAAGGAGAAAAACTCGATGTATCGGAAGAGGTGTCGGAAGTGTTGCGAAGTTTTCATGCTGCATCAAAACCCATTGTGGCGCTTTGCATTGCACCGGTGCTTGTTGCAAAAACACTGGGAGCTACTGTTACTATTGGCACCGATATTTCGACTGCCGAAAAAATAGTTTCAATGGGTGGAAAGCATCAGAATTGTCAATATAATCAAGTGTTGGTTGATGAGGTGAACAAAGTAATTTCGACTCCATGCTATATGCTTGCTTCCAGTGTTTATGAGACAGGAGAAGGAATAGAGGCAGCCATAGGTGAATTAAAAAAGCTTCTTTCAAAACATTAAGCCATATTTTTTGTTATTCACTTCGAACCTATTAATCAGACAGAAGTGAAACAATTCCTTATCAAACACAAATGGAAAATAATATTCGCATCAGCCGGCCTAATAGCAGGCTATGCTTATTATTATTTTGTTGGCTGCGCCTCAGGTAGTTGCCCCATTCAATCGAAATGGTATCTGAGCACCTTATATGGTGGCATTATAGGATATCTTTTAGCAGGTTTGATACCATCGAGAAACAATAAAAATAAAAATGAGACAATATGAAAAAATCCCATTTACTATTAGCAGCCATCATCGTTCTTATGGCTGTAGCCTGTTCAGGTAAACCTAAAACATCACATTCAGAAAATGTCATTGCGCTGGAAAACGAAAAAGACTTTGATTCGATAATTAAGGGAGAAATACCTGTACTTGTCGATTTTCATGCTGAATGGTGCAGGCCCTGTAAGGAGCAATCCCCAATTCTCGCCGAGTTTGCTGACGAAATGGATGGAAAAGTAATTGTGCTTAAAGTTGACGTTGACAGGTACCCAAATATCGCAACTCAATATCAGGTTTCAGGTATTCCCACCCTGATACTGTTTAAATCGGGTATTCAGGTTTGGGGAAATACTGGACTTGTACAAAAAACTGAATTATTATCGTCGATTAAACAAAATCTCTGATATTTAATCAGTTGATAAGCGCAGCTAAAAGTGCGATACATATTTGCAATTTAATCAGTATTAGCATAAGATATACATTGATAGGCCAGTAAAAATGTATTGGATATAAATCATTAATATTATATCTTTACATTTTATTTAACACTGATGACAATTGCTGGTGACATGAAGCTGTGGGGGGCACAAAAATATTCCGCAAGAAAATTTTACCCTTTTCATTTGGGAATAATTAAAGCAATTGCATTGGTTCAGGCTGCTTTTTCAAGTGGCAAATTAATGATTAACACCAATGTGCCATGTGTGGAATAACCGGGATATATGCCTTTGGTAGCTCGGGGTTCCACCGGTTCGCTTACGTTGAAGATGCGGTAAAAACACTGCGCCTCAGAGGTCCTGATGGCTCCGGTACATATCAGGGTGATGTTGCAAAACTGGGGCATACACGGCTTTCGATTATCGACACAACTGATGCAGGAGCACAACCTTTCACTGACCCAACGGGACGCTACAGCCTGGTTTATAACGGGGAATTTTACAATTATCTCGGTTTCAGGAACGAGTATGAAAAAGAAGGAATAAAATTTATCAGCAACTGCGACACCGAAGTTTTGCTGTATTTGCTGATTAAAGAAGGGAAGGAAGGACTAAAAAAAATCAATGGTTGTTTTTCAATCGCATTCTACGACAACGAAAAACAGGAATTACTACTTGCCCGCGACCGGATGGGAATAAATCCATTGTTGTATTATCAAGATTCGGAGTGTTTAATTTTCGGTTCAGAGATGAAAGCCATACTGGCTTATCAAATCAGAAAAAACATTGATACGTCGTCGATGTTTAACTATTTCAGGTTGAATTACACTCCCGGGGAACAAACCATTTTGCAGCAGGTGAGGCGGCTTCGTCCGGGCAATTGCATGATAATAAACCAAACGGGGGCCAGTATTGAAGCTTTTTACAGGATTCCTAATGGTGAAACCGCTGATATTTCTTACAACGAGGCAATGGTTCAATTGCAAGAATTACTTTATGCATCGGTAAAGCGGAGATTAATTGCCGATGTGCCCTTGGGTTCATTTCTCAGCGGAGGCATTGATTCTTCGGTAATTGTTGCTTTAGCCAGCGGAATGACCAGCCACCTGAATACGTTTTCGATTGGGTACCGCGATGAACCATTCTTCGATGAAACATCGTATGCCGAGCTTGTAGCACGAAAATTCAACACCAACCATACCGTTTTCAAGTTGTCGAACGACGACCTGTTACACCAAATGCCTCTGGTACTCGATTATCTAGATGAACCTTTTGCAGATAGTTCAGCCATAGCCGTGCATATTCTCAGCATGCACACGCGCAAAACTGCCACAGTAGCTCTATCGGGAGATGGTGCCGATGAACTTTTTGCAGGGTACAACAAACATCTGGCTCATTATAAAACTATCTATCCCGGGGCTCGTGAGCATATTGCCGGATATTTCGGATGGTTGTGGAAACAACTTCCCCAGTCCAGAAACAATTCACTGACAAATAAATTCCGTCAGCTAAACAAATATTGCGAAGGCAAAGAACTTTCGGCAAAAGACAGATATTTTGCATGGGCTAGTTTCGCGTCGGAGCAACACCCGACTGGTTTAATCAAAGAAAATTTTCTTAATAAAACCGGTGCGCGTATGCAGCGTGAGGAGTGTTTGCAGTACATGAAAGGCAAAAGCGAAATGAACGAAATTTTGTATACCGATATGCACATGGTTCTTCAAAACGACATGCTCACTAAAGTTGACCTCATGTCGATGGGGAATAGCCTGGAAGTTCGCGTCCCGTTTCTTGATCACACAGTCGTTGATTTTGTTTTTAAACTTCCAATTGAATATAAAATCGACGGTACAATGAAAAAAAGAATTTTACAGGATACTTTCAGGAGTACCCTTCCCGAAGAACTGTACCGAAGGCCAAAACACGGGTTCGAGGTACCTCTGCTGAAATGGATGCGCAACGAGCTTTGGCAGACGATTGACAACGATTTGCTGGGACCCCGTTTTATTGGGGAGCAAAATATTTTCAACTACCCTTACATTCAGGAACTCAAAAGCAAACTTAAAAGTAATAATCCGGGAGACGCACAGCTTCACATCTGGGCACTGATGGTATTTCAGAAATGGTGGAAAAAATATTACATGTAAATTATGCCAAAAATTCTACGAATTATAAACCGGTTTAATTTAGGAGGGCCAACCTACAATGTTGCCTATCTGAGTAAATATATGGCGCCCGAATACGAAACGCTTCTCGTGGGTGGAGCAATTGATGAATCAGAAGCAAGCTCCGATTATATCATAAAAAAACTTGGGCTTGACCCTGTTATTATTCCAGAAATGAAACGGGAAATTAACGGCCGACTCGACAGGATTGCTTATATAAAAATAAAACAAATTATCAAAGACTTCCAACCTGATATTGTTCACACACATGCGTCCAAATCAGGTTTTATCGGGCGGTACGCGGCCATTAATTGCAAAGTTCCGGTGATAGTCCATACGTTTCACGGCCATATTTTTCATTCCTACTTTAATCGCTATAAAACCCTGGTTTTTAAAACCATCGAGAGAAATCTGGCAAAAAAAACATCGGCAATAATTGCCATCAGCAATCTTCAGTTGCAGGAGTTGTGTTATGAGCACCGCATTGCGCCCGAAGACAAATTCAGAGTAATTCCCCTGGGCTTTGACCTGGAGCGGTTTCAAGACTCCTATACA
>JAGOEF010000150.1 GCA_017997855.1 Bacteroidales bacterium | reverse complement strand
GACCAGCACCTTGCCCGTCATATCTTCAGGTATGGGCAATTCCATAAGACACAGAATCGTGGGCGCCACATCGGCCAGAATGCCGGACTGCACCGATTTCACGCGGTTGCTAACCACGATAAACGGAACCGGATTGAGCGAATGGGCAGTATTGGGAGAACCGTCTTCGTTGCGGGCATTGTCAGCATTACCATGGTCGGCTATAATAATCACCTCATAGTCGTTGCGGCGGGCTGCAGCCACCACCTGACCCACGCAATCATCCACAGCTTCCACTGCTTTATAAATTGAATCGTACACACCGGTATGCCCTACCATATCGCCATTGGCAAAATTCAAACATACAAAATGAAACTCGCCGGTAGAAAGGGCATCAATAACAGCATCCTTCACCGCATAAGCACTCATTTCGGGTTGCAAATCGTAGGTGGCAACCTTTGGCGAAGGAATCATAATGCGTTTTTCACCCGGAAAAACATCTTCGCGGCCACCGCTGAAAAAGAAAGTCACATGGGCATATTTTTCGGTTTCAGCAATCCTGAGCTGATGTAAACCATTTTTTGAAATCGTTTCGCCCAGTGTATCCTTCACATTTTGCTTGTCGTAGACTACGTGAATACCGGTGAAGTTTTCGTCGTAGCGTGTAAGGGTGTAATATTGCAGCGGAAGGGTTTTCATACCGGCTTCGGGCATATCTTTCTGCGTTAGGGCAATGCTAATCTGTCGCAACCGGTCGGTACGGAAGTTAAAACAAATCACCACATCGCCTTCCTGAATGCTTGCCAGCGGTTTTCCGTCAGCATCAACCATAATCAGGGGTTTGATAAACTCGTCGGTAACACCCTGATCGTACGATTGCTGAATACCCGCGAGCAAATCGCTGCACGCTTGTCCGATACCCGAAACCATGGCGTCGTAACCAACTTTGATTCTCTCCCAGCGCTTATCGCGATCCATCGTATAATAGCGTCCCGTCAGGCTGGCCACTTTCACCGGAGTTCCTTCGATATGCTCCAAAACCTCTTTCGTAAATGCTTTGCCGCTCATAGGGTCGGTGTCGCGTCCATCGGTAAGGGCATGAATAAATATTTTGCTGAGGCCAGCATCAACCGCTGCATCGCACAAAGCATACAAATGCCGGCTCATGCTGTGCACTCCACCATCGCCAATCAAACCAATAAAATGAACCTGTTTGGTATTGACTTTTGCGTATTCAAAAGCCTGTGCCAGGGTTTCGTTACGAGCCAGATTCCCATTTTCAACCTCTTTGTTGATACGTACCAAATCCTGATAAACAACCCTGCCTGCGCCTATATTCAGGTGGCCCACCTCACTGTTGCCCATCTGCCCATCGGGTAAGCCCACATTTTCGCCCGATGCGAGCAAGCTGGTATTGTAGAAAGACTGCTTCAACCTGTCGATATTGGGCGTTGCTGCCGTGCTGATTACATCGCGCTCGCTGCCGTCGCCAATGCCCCAGCCATCGAGTATCATAAGCAATACTTTTCGTGTCATAGTATTTCAGATTTTCAGAATTAACAATGCTTTGTTATGAATGTTCACCATAATCTACTGCAAAGATGCCTAAAATACCTTAGTTTTACAAGAAACAAATTTGTTATGAAGCACCATCTGTACTTTTCCATGGTCTGCATCAGCCTGTGCTTAACTTTTTCGGCAGCCGCATTTTCACAGCAATCATTCGATAACTGGCTGAAAAATCCATTGCTGAAAAATGCATCCGTGGGCCTTTTAGTAATCGACGCCCGCACAGGCGACACCCTGTTTCAGCACAACCCTCGTCTAAGTCTCACTCCTGCCTCATGCATGAAGTTATTCAGTACCTCGACAGCCCTCGAAGTATTGGGTAAAGACTACAGCTTTTCAACCGAAATTGCCTGTTCGGGCGTTCCCGACAGCGCAGGCACACTTCATGGCAATTTGTACATTATCGGGTATGGCGACCCGTGCCTGGGTTCTGATCGTTTTGCCGATTATTACCTGAAACCCCTCAATTTTATTGGCGAATGGGTTAAGGCAATCAAAAATGCCGGAATAAAGAAGATAGATGGTTGTGTAATCGGCGATCCATCTCAGTTTTGTTATCCATTCCAGCCCGGTTCATGGCTTTATGAAGATGTTGGCAACTATTACGGAGCCCCGGTAAGTGGCCTGAGTATTTACGAAAACATGTACAAACTGCATTTTGGCACCGGTATCTCCGACGGCGACAGCACCCTGCTGCTTGGCATGGAACCACAGATTCCCGGTTATACTTTTATCAACAAAGTTATCTCGGCGACCAAAGGAGGAGACCAATCATTTATCATCGGCGGGTCGGGTTGCAGCTCGAAAACCATCATTGGCAGTCTGCCCGTTAAACAGACCCGATTCACGATAAAAGGCTCCGTTGATAATCCACCGCTATGGGCTGCCCAATTGCTCAGCGAAGCACTCGCGAAAAATGGGGTTACCGTAACCCAGACTGCCCGCAGTCTGCCTGAAGGAGAATACCGCCCTCCGGTAAAGGTACTTTACACTACCAAATCACCACCGCTAAAACGAATCTGCGACGCCACCAACCTGTATAGTCTGAATCTGTATGCCGAACACCTGGCCATTGCATCAGCGCAGCAATTACAAGCCACACCGACAACCTGGTTTCCGAAAATTGTCGAATTCTGGAAAAACAAAGGCATGGATACCGACGGACTGCAAATTATGGATGGTTCCGGTTTGTCGGTTTTCAACACCGTTACCGTTTCACAGCTTGTTTATCTGCTGCGCTACATGCACTACAACGCCAAAACACAAGGTACGCTGATGACTACCCTTCCGGTAGCCGGAAACTCTGGGACACTGACCCGTTACTGCCAGTATGGTACCGGAAAAGGGAAAATACATGCTAAAGGCGGTAGTATGAAAGGCGTAAGAGCCATGGCCGGTTACGCCCGGCCCGATAGCGGAAAAGAAATCGTTTTTGCTGTGATTATCAACCATTACGATGACTCAAAAGGTGATATTAAAAAACATGTTGAAGACTTGTTAAATATTATTGCTGCATTGTAACCACAGGCTTGCTTTTTTCAGGTTCTTTTTTTTATTTTTGTTCACATGAAAAAACTCCTGAAGCGTAAGCTTACAAAAAACGAAATTATCCTGATTGTAATACTCGGGCTGGCTATAATTGGAGTCATCACTTCGCACAAACGTATTGCAGATAAAATCGATAAGGTTTGGAACATATATTCTGGGAAGCCTGTCGAAAATAATAAACCAAGTAAATAACTAAAAAAGCATCAAATGATTGTTAAAATTATTGTTATTGCCCTCTATGCCCTTATGATTGTAATTATTGGCATCATGGGTCTAAAAAAAACCAAATCTTTCAACGATTACTTTCTCGGCGGTGGTAATGTAGGAGCCTGGATGTCGGCATTTTCGTATGGTACCGCTTATTTTTCGGCAGTTTTATTCATCGGATTTGCAGGAAAAGTGGGCTGGGGATTCGGATATTCAGGACTTTGGATTGCTTTCTTCAATGCTCTGATAGGTGTTGGACTTGTGTGGGCCGTAATGGGATGGCGCATTAAAAAGATGTCCACCGAATACGGCGTTTCGACCATGAGCGAGTTTCTCGAAAAACGCTATAACAGTTCTTTCCTAAAATTGGCTGCGGTAGTTGTTATTTTCATCTTTCTGATTCCCTATACCGCAGCAGTTTTTATGGGTCTCTCCTATCTTTTCGAGCTGAATTTCAACATCGAGTATTGGCAGGCTTTGGTGTTCATGGGAGTTTTTACGGCGGTTTACATCGTACTTGGCGGATACAAATCGATGGCCATGATTGATATGATTTTTGGAATTATCATGGTGGTGAGTGTTTTATTACTCTTTGGGTTCACCCTGAATAAAGGCGGCGGTCTCATGAATATCACCGAGAAACTGTCGGCAATACAGCCCAAACTTACGCAACTGGTAGGTCCGGCAGGTTTCGGCAACCTGTTCGCGCTGGTATTTCTCACTAGTGTTGCTCCTTTTGCCATGCCACAGTTGGTGCAGAAATTTTATGCCATCCGCGACCGGAAAGCCGTTAAGCGCGGCATGATATTCTCCACCATATTTGCCCTGATAATTGGTGGCGTTGCCTACTTCCTAGGGTCAACCACCCGCGTTTTTTTCAGCCCTGAAGTGGCTCCTACGCTTTTCAACAACGGGAAACCCATTTTTGATAAACTGATGCCCGAACTGCTTACCAGCGTAATTCCTGCATCCTTAGTGGTGATAGTATTATTACTTATACTCTCAGCCTCCATGTCAACTCTCGCATCGCTGGTACTCATCAGTAGCTCGTCTATTTCGAAAGACTTATATGCCGGTTTCATCAATAAGAATGCATCCGACAAAAAACTCACCGGTCTGATGCGCATTATGAGTGCGGTATTCATCCTGCTGGCTGTATTACTGGCATTGGTGCAGTTCGATGTAATTGTTGAAATTCTGGGTATTTCGTGGGGTGCCATTGGCTCGTTCTTCCTGGGGCCATTTGTGTGGGGATTGTTCTGCAAAAAAGTAAACAAACTTGGAGCCATTTCATCGGGAATCATTGGTTTGGGTGTTTGTCTGGCCTTGTACTTCATCGGATTGGGTATGAAAGGACAGATTGTACCCTGGTACTTTACTGCACCCGGCGCCGGAACCATTGGTATGATTACCTCATTGGTAATAAACCCCCTGTTCAGCAGTTTTTGCTGCAAAGGAAGCTGCCGCAACTAAATAAATTATGAAATTGATTGAATGCCCGTTTTGCGGGCATTTTTTTTACAAGAACTATCCCATAGCACCCACAAAACCCATTTTTTTCCTGGAGTAATAGTGAATCATTACACCGGCTTCAAAATAGTTTTCCGACTTCAGGGTAATTCTGAAAACCACATAACACTCGTTTTCACCTGCAAAATCAATGGCAGTCAGTTCAATATTGCCAATATTATCGAAATCGGGAACATACATATTACCATCGGGGGCCAATTTCTCTGAATATCCGGCAAGAAATTCCTCAACAAATTGTTTTGTATTTCCA
>JAGOEF010000149.1 GCA_017997855.1 Bacteroidales bacterium | reverse complement strand
TGGATATGCTGTACCGGATTGATGGAATGTTTGCTTTTGGTTTGTGGGACAAACGCAAAAACAAGCTTATCCTGGCACGCGATAGGTTTGGAATAAAACCGCTGTAATATTATGTTAATCCGGCCGGAGACCTGGTTTTTGCCTCTGAAATAAAAGCCATCATTGAAGATAGAAGTATCAAAAGAGTGTTGGACTATGAAAGCATGTGCAATTTTTTTACCTATCGTTACGTGCCATCACCCAAGACTATATATAAAAACATTTACAAGCTTCCGCCTGCACATTATGCCGAATTTTCCGCACCCGCCAATTTTGTTGTAAAATGCTACTATGAATTAAAAACTGAAAATAAACTAATCGGGAGTAAAGAAGTTTTCGAAAAAGCAGAAGAACTCATACAGGATTCAGTAAAAAATCATATACGCAGCGAGGTGCCTGTTGGTTCGTTTCTCAGTGGTGGTTATGACTCAACAACCATGGTGGCCTGTTTTTCACAATTAGAACAGGGGTTTAATACCTATTCCATTGGGTTTCAGGATTGGGAATATAGCGAACACCAATATGCCCAGATTGTTGCTGATAAATTCAGAACCCATCATCACAACAAAATACTCGACAATACTTCATTAGATTTTCTTCCTGAATTAATGTATTTTTACGATGAACCCATAGCCGACATTTCAATTATCCCTACCTATTTTGTCAGCAAGTTAGCCGCGGAGCATAATAAAGCCGTATTGTCGGGTGAAGGTGCCGATGAACTTTTTGCGGGATATACCTGGCACAGGGATTATCTTTGGCCTGTCTCAAAAAAACATATCCGGAATTCAAAAAAATTCGGTTGGGAATTACCCGAAAATCACTTTAATGTTGAGAGTTATTCCCGGGCAATGTCCATGGGCCTGTTTGATAAAACACAGCTGGAGCTGCTTTTAAACAAGGACTTACACAAATTCATCCCTGAAGATGTTGCGTGGTTTTACAAACAGTATTTTAACGAAAAAATCCCTGTCCCAAAACGCTTCCAGATGCTTGACCTAAAAACCTTTATGGGAGAACTTGTATTAACAAAAATTGACCGGGCAAGTATGGCCAATTCTCTGGAAGTAAGAGTGCCTTTTTTATCAAAAGAGATTACTGAATTCATGCTCAGCCTTGATCCATCAGTGTATTTCAATGCGGAAAAACAAAAGTTACTGTTGAATAAAATTCTCCGGAAAAAAGGTGTCCCGCGCAAAATCCTGAAGCGGCCGAAACAGGGTTTTACCGGGCCTGACGGGTATTATAAAAATATCGATTTTTATCGCAATTATCTTGCAGAAAGCAAATTTGCAGCCCTTGGAGCAATTCAGCAGGAGTACCTGAACAAGTTGCTTGCCGAAGGAGATTTCTGGAGATTGTGGAAAATAACTATCATGGAATTATGGTTTCGGAAGTGGAAGCCTGTCCTGGGGTGAGTTTTTTATAGAATCATACCGGCGCCAACAGTTTCAAAAGTTTTTTCATCAATAAAAATCAGGCTGCCTGTCGCGCGGTTCAGTTTGTATTTGTCGAAAAACAGAGGTTGAGAGGTTCTGATGCTGATCCTTGCGAATTCGTTTAATGTCAGTTGACAGGTGTTTTCAATGCGATGAAGGGTGTTGATATCGATTTTGTATCTGATTTCTTCCACTACAACTTTTACTTCACGGGTAGTATGTTTTAGTATGAACCGGTTTTTTTCTGTCAATGGCTTGTCGGAGAACCAGCAAACCATAACTTCCAGTTGGCTCGAAACAGTCGGAGAATTGTTTTCCCGTACGAGCATATCTCCACGGCTGATGTCGATATGATCTTTCAATTGAATGCAAACTGACATTGGAGGGCATGCCTCAGTAAGAGCTTCATTGGCAATTTCTATTGAACTAACGCTGGTTATGAGCTTTGATGGCAGGTGCATTACTTTATCACCGGATTTAAAAATGCCTGCTGCGACCATCCCTGCATAAGCTCTGTAATCGGAATTGTAGGGCCTGATTACATACTGCACCGGAAACCGGCAGTCAATCAGGTTATAGTCGCTGCCGATATGCACATTCTCGAGGATGTACAACAGAGAGGGCCCTTTGTACCATGGCATATTTTCCGATTTTGTAACAATATTATCTCCTCTGAGCGCAGATACGGGAATCAATTGAATGTCGCTGATTTCCAGTTTTGCCGAAAAAATCGAAAACTCTGACTTTATTGCTTCGAATACTTCTTTGTTGTAGGCTACCAAATCCATTTTATTGACACACAATAATAAGTGTGGTATTTTCAGCAATGAGGCGATGAAAATATGCCTGCGTGTTTGTTCAATAATTCCTTTTCGTGCATCAACAAGCACGAGCGCAAGGTTAGCCGTGGATGCGCCCGTAACCATATTTCTGGTGTATTGAATGTGCCCGGGTGTGTCTGCAATGATAAAGCGACGGTTTTTCGTTGCAAAATAGCGGTATGCCACATCAATAGTGATGCATTGTTCCCTTTCGGCACGCAGGCCATCGGTAAGCAGGGCGAGATTTACTTCGGCTTCACCCTTACGTTCACTGGCCAACTTAATACTTTCGTACTGATCGTCAGGTATTAACCCACAATCGAACAGAAGTCGTCCGATAAGTGTGCTTTTACCATCATCAACGCTACCGGCGGTTGTAAACCGCAGCAATTCCGTTTCGCTATCATGATGTTTTGCTTGTTGCATGTTAAAAGTAACCTTCTTTTTTACGGTCTTCCATAGCTGTTTCAGAGCGTTTATCATCAAAGCGCCCGCCTCTTTCGGTAATGCGCATAGCATTTATCTCGTCCAGCACCTGCAACGATGTAGCAGCATTTGAAATGGTTGCCCCCGTACATGTCATATCTCCAATGGTGCGAAACCGGATTTGCATCCATTCGGATTTCTCGTCCGGCTTCAGAGGGACATATTCCGATTTAGCCAACAGTACCCCGTCGCGGTAAAAACATTCACGAAGGTGCGAAAAATACAACGAAGGAACTTCAATATTCTTGTTGCAGATATATTGCCAGATGTCCTTTTCAGTCCAGTTACTGAGCGGGAAAACCCTGAAATGTTCCCCCTGATGCTTTTTATCATTAAACAAATACCACAATTCAGGCCGTTGGTTTTTCGGGTCCCATTGACCAAACGCGTTACGATGCGAAAAGAACCTTTCTTTGGCCCGAGCCTTTTCCTCATCACGCCTGCCTCCACCAAAAGCTACGTCGAAATGATATTTTTCGATAGCATCGAGAAGGGTAGTTGTCTGCAGGTAATTTCTGCTGGCATTCACACCGGTTTCTTCCCGTACCCTTCCGCTATCTATAGACTCCTGCACGGAAGCAACGATAAGCCGGAGATTAAAGGCAGCAACCAGTGCATCGCGAAACAATATGGTCTCCGGAAAGTTATGACCCGTGTCGATATGCATAACCGGGAAAGGAAGAGGGGCAGGATGAAATGCTTTCATGGCGATATGTAACATCACCAGCGAATCTTTTCCTCCCGAAAAAAGCAGAACCGGTTTTTCAAACACTGCAGTGGCTTCGCGAATAACAAATATTGCTTCCGATTCTAATTGGTCGATATAAGAAATTTTTTTCAATACTATTGTTCGGGTTTAATTTTAGGTAATACAAAACTGAATATAAGAGCAGCCGTCTCTTCGATGGTAAGTTTTTCCGTGTCGACAACCAGGTCAGGATTCCCGGGAATTTCGAAGTGGTCGCTTACCCCTGTAAAGTTATTTAGTTTGCCGGATCTTGCCTTTGCGTACATCCCCTTGGGATCGCGTTTTTCGCATTCTGCCTGAGGACAATCGACATAAACCAATGTAAAATCATCTTTTCCGATAATTTCAAGGGCTTTGTCCCGCATCGAGTTTAACGGGCTGACAAAAGCGTTAATCACCACCAGTCCGCACGAGATAAGCCCGGCATTCATGTGGGCTACCCTGATGATGTTCTGCATTCTGCCTGCATCAGAGAAATCGAGATCAGAATTAATATTGGAACGAATAATGTCGCCATCAAAAACTTTGGTTACAATGGCATTTTCGAGGAATCGTTTTTCCAACTCAAAGGCAATGGTGGTTTTTCCAGAGCCGGGCAAGCCTGTAAGCCAAATACAATGCCCTTTTTGTTTCATTATGGCTTGTTTTTGTTCCCGTGTGTTTTTTTCAGCCATTATTCGTTAACATTCAAATCATTCAATAGTTTATCCGATATATAATCCCTCAATACGAACATGGTATATGCCATCTGCATGGCGGGCTACAGAATTTACCAGCCCGCTGTGTCTCCACTGCAGCATGCATCTTCGGGGCATGAACCAATAGCGTTTTCCTATCACAGGCGTTTCTTTGGTGTCAGAAACCAGGCCATCGTATGCATGGGCAACGTAAAAGCCGATATCTTTATATCCTTTTCGCCTTGGATCTAAGGGCCCGGTAACACACCAATCGATAACTCCAGTCAATGCATCGGATTTCATAACCGTTCCGCAATGGGTTACCGGGCATCCGCACGACATGCCCATCGGGCGTCCGATGAGAATTTCTCCCGGGACAATATTCATTTCGCGCACCATCAGCGGATTAAATGGCAGTATGGTTTCGCGCGGCCCAGGCTCTTCGGGAAAAATATCGAGAATAAAATCAAAATCACGTTTCAGATGGTCTTTCCAATTCAGTTTTTCTCCTAAACTTTCCGGCTTCAGCACTGTGGATTGGCAAGCACATGCGGTACCCTGCATATAGGGACAAACATCAATCGCGCTCAACCCCGATGCAAGCGAATCGGCAAAAGCTGCACAGGTTTTAAAACCACAGGCGCCACAGTCAAGTTTTGGTAGTAAGTGAATAATGTTTTCGTTCATCACTTGCTTTTATTGAGCAACAAAATTACAGATATGGTTTGCAAAGATATTATTAATTTTTGGAGTAGCTCAACTATGATTTATTGGTTATATCTTTTTTTGAGGTGCTGACAAAGATTTTATCCTGAAAAAACAGTATTATATAAATCTGATATTTCATAGCCCGTAGGGCTTAAATGTCAATAGAGTGATCATAGCAAGAATAAATT
>JAGOEF010000148.1 GCA_017997855.1 Bacteroidales bacterium | reverse complement strand
GCATGAGATTTTTTCTTACATGTTTTCTTGGATTGCTTCTGTTGCCCGGATTTTTATCGGGACAATGCGACACAGTGATGACCGAGGCACTCAAAGGAGAAGGAATCTATGCAATGCTTCGTCGTAACGGGTACTCAGCCTCCTATTTTACGGAATTCATAAAAATCAATAAAGCATCGATAGGTGCCGACAGCAGCCTGATCAGCGGGCGTAAATACCGGCTACCATGCAAGCCTGCAGCATCGAATGAATCTGAAAATTTATCAGACCCTGATAACCAGGATGAACCCGTCGATTCGCTATTGCAGGGTTCGGTTTTCTACATTATTGCCGGACATGGAGGCCCTGACCCCGGTGCCGTTGCCAATATCGACAACACAATGATCACCGAAGATGAATATGCCTACGACATTGCCCTGCGGCTAAAACGTGAAATAGAATCGCATTCCGGCGTGGCATATTTGATTGTAACCGACCCGAACGACAGCATTCGCAACGACCGATTATTAATTCACGACACCGACGAACTGTGCTATCCAGGTCTCGAAATACCACGCGAACAAAATTCACGTCTACTTCAGCGTGTCGATGCAGTTAATAAACTTTATGATAGCATTGGCGCATCTACGCATCAACGTGTAGTGGAAATTCACCTGGATTCACGCGCGGACTCTCAAAAAATAGACGTTTTTTTCTATTACCACACCACCAGTGAAAAAGGGAAAAAGCTGGCCGAAATTATGGTCGAAACTTTCGAGGCAAAATACCGTGAGCATCAGCCAAACCGAGGTTATAAGGGCAACGCAACACCCCGTAGTCTAATGGTATTACGAAAAACCAAACCCGTAGGTGTATTCATGGAGCTTGGTAATATTACCAACAGTACAGATCAAAAGCGTTTTCTGAACCCTGACAACCGCGATGCACTGGCTAAATGGATTTGTGCCGGACTGATTACTGAATACGAGCTGTATAAAAAACCTAAATGAATTTCTCAAGTTCATTGAAACAACGCAGCTTCCCAGCAAAATGAAGAAAAACCACATTGCGCCGGATTATACCTGTTTCGTTGCGACTTGTTGCCTCCAGCAAACAAATCTTACGTTTGTGCCTGTATGTGTTTCGCACCATACGATAATAGTGTAAATGCGCTCTGACAACGGCTATGGCATTCTTAAAGTCAAACTTCAACAACATCACTCCCATTGCCAGTGTATCAAGCACTTTACGCTTAAACAATACTGTAGTAAAACCCTTTTCCGGAAGGTTTTTATACATCATCAGCAGGTTGTTTCTGAAGTTGAGATAGGTTTTAAAAGGACTTGTTTCTGAAAGCGTTGCCCCTCCCACATGGTAAACCACCGAAGAAGGAACAATTTTAATTTTCAGTCCGCTGTTTTTCATTCTCCAACACAAATCTATCTCTTCCATGTGGGCAAAAAAGTCTTCGTCAAGTCCGCCAAACCTGAGGTACTCACTGCGCCGGACCATTAAAGCTGCACCCGAAGCCCAGAACACTTCGGTTTCGTCGTCGTATTGTCCGGTGTCGAATTCAATATCGTGAAACATCCGGCCACGACAAAAAGCATAACAGTTTTTATCGAGAAATCCCCCCGAGGCACCGGCATATTCAAATTTCGCAGGATTTTTATAATCGCGAAGTTTGGGTGCACAAGCAGCTACATCAGATTCGGTATCCAGAACCCGCAGCAACGGGTCGAGCCAGCCTGCAGGAACCATTACATCGCTGTTGAGTAAGAGCGCGTAAGTGCAATCGATGTGTTTAAGTGCCCGGTTATAGCCACCGGCAAAGCCATAATTTTTGTCAAAAGCCAGCCATTTTACTGTAGGAAACCCTGCTTTTACCAGTTGTTCCGAAGCATCAGCAGAAGCATTATCGGCAACCCAAATCTCAACGCCATCGCAAGAACTGTTTTCGACCACCGAAGGCAGAAATTCCCTTAGCAGCGATTCCCCATTCCAGTTTAGTACGATAACAGCCAGTTTTGTCATATAATTGCGATTAGGCGACTACATCGTAAAACAATGGAAAACCGGAACGTATAACTCTTATGTTGTTAAAAATGAGCCGCATAATACGGATCAGTGTGGTATACAAAGCCTTTGTCGTAGGTGTATATTCCCATACACAGCGAATCGAGGGTGCGCTCTCCCATCTTCTTAATACGGGTGGTATTGAAGCGGGTAGCAAACAAACCGATGCCATTGGTGAAGTTGGTAAACAATGGCTTCGATTGTGCCAGGCCGGTTGATGGCTGCGAAACCTGCATGTATGTGTAATAATAATTATCAGCAGCTATCAACTGAAATTCCATGCTATCAGGCATTTTCACAAGTCTCTTCACCCCTGGACTGGTAGGAATACTTGTACTTATCAGGTTGTAGAATGCCAGATTCGAGAATGTACGTTTTACGATCATTCCCGCAGTCCCCTGAAGGCTATCTACCCTTACAGGCTGAGGCCACACAATACTCAGGGTATTTTCGGATGTATCGGTACCACGAACTTCGAGGTAATTAAATTTTACAACCATCTGATAAATTTTACCATTTTCACCGGTTCGGTACTCATAGGTAAAATCGGTATTATAATTTACTATATTAATAAACGAGGTCATTTCGTCAGGTTTGCTGATAGAACAACCATCGATAAGCTTCACAGGAATCGAATTATAAACATCCACCGGAATGTCGTCGATATGCACATAAAGGATATATTCTTTATCGCTGTTCAAAATTACGTCTGATTTATACAATGTGTTCCTGTCGTTGGCAAAATATCCTGAATCGCGGGGAATTTCATCGGTTTGCTCAAATGTAGCGACTAATATATTTGAAGGGCTGGATTTTTCGTAAAGCTTCACATCAACATGTTCGTAAAACAGCGAATCGCTGATTTGAGCCATGACCGAGGCCGGCACATCACCCAGAAACGCTTTTGTAACTTTAACATATTGAATGGGTTGCGATTGGTCGAGTACACAATATACTACCGGAATGGGCTTCCAGTCGGCATTTACATCCAATTCGCTATCGCAAGAAATAAATCCGGCCAGTGCTACAAGACTTAAAAACAAAAGTGCAATTCTCATCAAAAAAATCAGTTTTATGAAATAACCGTCAAAAATAACTAATATTGCATTACCAAAAAATAAAAAAATGTCGGTAAACAAAGAGATACGGAAAATCACCACGCATGTATTGCAGGAGATGAAGAACAGGCAGGAAAAAATAGCCATGCTCACTGCCTACGATTTTTCGATGGCGCGGCTGCTCGACCTTTCGGGCATTGACATAATTCTTGTGGGTGATTCAGCTTCAAACGTAATGGCGGGTAACGACTCAACCCTGCCAATCACTCTCGATCAGATGATATATCACGCTAGCGGTGTTGTGCGTGGAGTACAACGCGCGCTGGTAGTTGTTGATATGCCCTTTGGTACCTATCAGGGAAACTCACGTCATGCACTTAAATCAGCCATTCGGATTATGAAGGAAACCGGAGCCGGTGCCATTAAAATAGAAGGCGGTTCCGAAGTTGGAGATAGCATTGCCCGAATTCTCACAGCAGGTATCCCGGTAATGGGTCACCTGGGTCTGACGCCTCAGAGCATCCATAAATTCGGCACCTATGTGGTTCGAGCCACCGACGAAGCCGAAGCCAATAAATTGGTTGCAGATGCTCACCTGCTTGAATCATTGGGCTGCTTTGCAATAGTAATTGAAAAGGTGCCCGCCAAACTGGCTGCCCGCGTAGCTAAAGAAATTAAAATTCCGGTAATCGGAATAGGTGCTGGTGGTCAGGTTGACGGACAGGTGCTGGTTCTGCATGATATGCTGGGCATTACCACCGAGTTCTCACCCCGTTTTCTCCGACGGTACCATAATCTCAGTTCTGAGATTGTACTGGCGGTAAAAAAATATATCGGAGACGTGCGTACCAACGATTTCCCCAACGAAAAAGAGCAATACTGACAAGCATTGTGAGCCTATCCGTGCTATACGAAGACAACCACCTGATTGCCGTTAATAAACGCTGCGGGGATATTGTGCAGCCCGATAAAAGCGGTGATACAGCCCTCGAAGATGAGGTTAAAGAATTCATCAAAACCAAGTACCACAAGCCGGGAGCTGTGTTTTTGGGTGTTACCCACCGTATCGACAGGCCGGTGAGCGGAATTGTGCTGTTTGCCCGTACCAGCAAGGCTCTCGAAAGAGTAAATACACTTTTTCGAGAAAAGACAATTAAAAAAACCTATTGGGCAATTGTAGCCAATCGCCCTGAACAAACCGAAGCCACACTGACAAACTTCATACGCAGGAACGAAAAACAGAATAAAAGCTTCATTTCGACAAAAGCCACGACCGATTCAAAAGAAGCTATTCTGGAATATAAACTCCTGTCTTCTATAAGTAAATACCATTTACTTGAAGTTTTACTTCACACCGGAAGACACCACCAAATACGCTGCCAGTTAGCTCACATGGGTAGCCCGATTAAAGGTGATCTGAAATACGGTTACCCACGCTCAAACCCCGATGGCGGAATTGATTTACATGCCCGCAAACTGGAATTCATACATCCGGTAACTCAGGTGCCTGTATGCATTATTGCACCGGTGCCAAAGGGTGGTATCTGGGAAAATTTCGATTTGAAATAAACAAGTTTATGAAAATGCAAACATTTTAATAATTTTGCCATTCAATGGCGATGGAGTTCGCCTTTAACCGCAATGTTGCTGATAACTCCTACCCTAAACGATGATTGCTTATGTTTAAAACATTGATTTTGATTGGTACGGGCAGTTTTCTGGGCGGTGTTTCACGCTTTGTTGCTACACGCTATCTGCAGGAGGTATTTGTGAGCAGTTTCCCTTACGGGACTTTCTTCGTGAATATTTTCGGATGTTTTCTGATTGGGCTGATTTTAGGAATTTCCGACAAATATGAGTTCATGGGTGCTGATACACGACTATTTCTTACCGTTGGCTTTTGCGGCGGCTTTACTACCTTTTCGAGCTTTGCCAGCGAAAAACTCGAGCTACTACGAAATGGCGAGATAGTGCAATTTGCATTGTATGCCGG
>JAGOEF010000147.1 GCA_017997855.1 Bacteroidales bacterium | reverse complement strand
GTAACGGTAAGTGCAATTTGGTGGTTGTAATTGCCTTCGGCAGGATTGTGGTACTGCGAAATGTTACCTTCCCATGTAATTGTTGGAGGAATAGGATCTTCGGTACAACTACTTATGGCGAAAATTGCGGCGGCTACAAATGCGAAAATTTTTAAAGCTTTCATTTTTTCAAAATTTAATTAAACATTAATGAATTTGGTTACAAATATATATAATAAAACAAAACAACAATGAATTTGTTTGTTTTTAAAAACATCCCCACGAATATCTTTTATTCTGAATATCAAGGAGCGAAATAACCCGCTCAACTACAGTATTACATAAGTTGGGTATGTCGGCAGGTTTTGAATAGAACGAAGGCGATGCAGGGCAAATAACTGCCCCTGCAAGGCAAAGCAATTCCATGTTCTTTATGTGAACCAGGTTATAAGGCGTTTCTCGTAAAACCAAAATTAACTTTCTCCTTTCCTTTAGCATTACGTCTGCAGTTCGCGTAATCAAGCTGTCGGAAACCCCGTGGGCGATCCGACCCATGGTCCCCATACTGCATGGCACAATTACCAAGGCATCGTAGTTCGAAGAGCCCGATGCGAAGGGTGCAAAAAAGTCGTTGTTTGCAAAATGTTTTACATCAGCAAGTGCCGTCACCGGATTGCCTGTTTCGTAAGCATACACTTCTTTTCCTTTTTCGGAACATACCACTGCCAGCGTCGAAAGATCCACGTGTTCAGGAAGCTTTTGCAGTGCCTCAATCAACATGTTGGCATATATACTTCCGCTTGCCCCGGTAATGGCTATAACTATGGATTGTTTTATTGGCATTTTAAAACTCATATAACAGCGAAAATGTCTGCACACGATTAAATTCCCAGCGAGCCCAATAGTATAAATCGGAAACCTCTGGAAACCCCCTGATGGGTAATACGGTGTACGAAAACCGGTAGTCGAGCGCCCAATGTGGTCCAAAATACCAGGTAATTCCGGCATGTGCCCCGATTTCGATTTTTCGAAATGCAAATGTGGCCTCGTTGGGGCCGCTGCCTTCATCCTCGGTGGCGTGAAAAAGGTATCCCAGCGACAGTCCAGCCTGTAAATGAAGCCGTTGATTGAACTTCAAATCGATGGTAGGAGGTATTTTTAATTTCACCGGTCGGAAACTGAATAAAAACGGTATTTCTATGTAATCGAGTGCAGCCTTGTAGAAAGGGCGTGGCGAATAAATCAGATTCGTTGCCTTACTGCCTTTCTGAATGTAGCGTAATTCCATTTTGTATCCCCATTTATCGCCCAGATTATTTCTCACATACACAGCTCCGCTACCGGCAAATTTGTGATAGCCGCCAAACGAGTCTCCATCGATTTGAGAAATGACCAAACCGCCCGTTGCGCCGGCAAAAAACTCCTGTGCGCCCGCGGCAGTTGTCAGTAAAATACCAATCAGGATAATGGTAAGCCTCATGGCAGTGTTACATGAATTTCTTCAGCCTGAAGCACTTCTTTGGTATCGCTGTCGTAAACGAATGCGACAACGCTGAGGTTCTGCGAATTCCAGTCGTTGGCAATTTTCAGACTATATGACTTGCTGAATTCCTGATTCCTGATAATATTGGCATTATCAGAATTAATCACATCACCCCAGGTTCCGTTGAAACTACCGCGCAGCACATGGTTGTGCTCATAATTCTGCACATTGGAAGGATTTTGTGTGTAATCGGTCTGCCATTGCAGAATATGGCTTTCGGTAATATAAACGGCGAGATGCAGGTTTCGGGTTGATGCCATCGATGCCGACACTTCAATTTGTGCGTTAACCATACTGTCGGTTTCGTTGAACACAGCCGTTCCTTCTATCAGTAATTCAGGGAATAACGAAAAGTATTCGGCAGCCGCTGCACCCCATGCATCATGTGCGGACAGCGCTTCGGGAACAAGCCGGTTAACCACGCCAATCGGCTGACTTTGTATGCCGAAGTATCCGTAATCGCTAAACCCGTTGCCTCCCAATTCCAGGCTTACCGGATTCCGGAAGTCGTAGTGGTAAGGCTGGTTAACATTGGTGGTGTAAACCACGCTGAAATAGCCGCAATGCACGGCAATGGGAACAATGGCTCCATCGAGGTTCTCAATAAGCGACTCAATGGTTTGGTGAGCCCCGGGGCAATTGCCACAGGTATGACCTGTAAAATCGAGCAGTAAAATTTTACGACCGTTCCAAACCGGTTTGTCCGAATCGAGGTAGGGAGCTTCAACTACATCGCATGCTGCGAAAAAGACTGTCGCAAGAACTCCTAAAATAATCAATGTATTTTTCATAGTCGTAATGTTTAAAAGGTACTTGAAATACTAATCATAACACCATTCGAAGCAGGAACAGCCCTGCAAACTCCACCAACGCAGGTTATTCCCTCGCGTTGTTTTCCGTAGCTGATTTGTATTCGGTTTCCACTATGGTTATAGCCTATTCCGCCCATTAAATAATGTGTACGGTATTCCGGATCCGGATTGCCGTAATTCCAATTGTCGGCAACTGTGATAAACCACTTTGGAATGCTGAATTCAAAAAGTAGCATACCCCAGTTCCCTTTGTCCTGTTCGGTAAACAATGCCTGCATTTCGGTGTGAAGCGATACTTCGGAAGTGAAATTGTAGGAAATATCAGCCACAGCACAGTGGGCGTAAACGATTTCGTGATCTGCAGTTCCCCGCAATACATTGTAATTATATATTATGTTCTGATAAATCAGGATGGTTTTGAGGTCAGACGTCCATTTCTTCGAAAATTCAAAATTTATATCCTGAAAGTACAGCGAATCACCAATGCTGAAAAAATCGGTATTATATCCGTAGGTGCCTTTGGCCCCGATGGGTGTGAATTCATCAATCTGTGTCTGAAGTGTATTCATTACCCGCGAATAGTTCAGTGATACCGAGGTCCCATATTTTCCGCCCAGGGGCGTATTACGTTTGAATTTGTACATTACTTCGCCCTGCACCCCGAATTCTCCGGCCGGTTGAGTAGCATAGGGATAAAATGCCGTGAGTGAGTAGGTGTGGTTTCGTGTAATTTCGGGAAGTTGATTGATATTAAGGTCGGTAGCCAATGCGTTGCGGTTACTACGGAAACTCATATTGTCTACCCATTTTGTCGAAAGCAGAATACCCAGGCCACTGCGCGAATAGCTGGCGTTCACCAAAAAAGCTTGCCCGGGGCGATAAATCAGCCCGTTATCCGACGAAGGGTCGTTGGCTTTGTAAGCATATTCAGCCATCAGGTTGAAACCGGCAAGCGAAAACTGCATACGACCAGCGCCTGCACCTACGTTTTTGGGCAATGCATAGATAGGATCGTCGTCAGCCTGATATTTGCTGACAAAGCTACCTCCAACCGAAATTTGCCAGGGTTTTTCAACGAGCGAAGGAATCATTTCGTTAATCAAAAAATCACCGTCAACCCCTTTTACAATACCCGGCCCTTTTTCCCAGTAGTAACGCTGGTATCCTGCAAGAGCTTTTAATTGAATTCCCCGGTAGGGATTAATTTTAATACGTACCCCGTCGAAAGCATTATCAACGCCCAGTTGTTTTTCTTCGTATGAGCGAAGAATAAGCCCGTTGCCAAATTGCTCATAGAAGGTTCCGGCTGTTATCTCAAAATTCTGGTTGGTAAATGTTGCCCAGCGATAAGGAATTCCGATGCCATCGTTAATCCCGCCCTGATTTGGATAACCCAGCAGGGTGTTCATATATCCCTCGTAACGGAAACCGGCCGAAAAATTGCCCAGTGTGTAAATGAAATTTGCGTACGAGTTAAGCATGGTTTTTTCGGCAGGCGAACTGGCCCCGATTATCGTATCCGTAAGGTAATACTGTGCATCGGCCTGAAAATTGCCGCTCACCTGACCATAGTTCTGTTCCTGCGCTAAAACATTTAAAACCGGAATTAACACCGGTAATACCATTAAGAAAAATTTTCTCATGCGATAAAAATTTTATAATTACTGTAAACCTGTACAATGGAGCAAATTTAAAAACAAAACCGAAGCTAAATGCACTTGTGGGTGCATTTTTATTCGGTTCCGGATTTTAACGAACTGGACTGTGATGATAACACCAATCGCAATCAATTATTTGGGCGACTGTCCTTTGGCCACTTTTTTAACAGCTTCATACAGGCTGTTTTCGTCGCCTTCCATATAGCTTTTGTGCTGCCACACTACTTTTCCGTTTTTATCCAGTAAAAAAGTGTGAGGAACGTCACTAACATTCATACCCCGTTTAAAATCGCTGTTCGGGTCGCAGAACACATCGAATTCCCAGGCTTTTCCATTAACAAATGGAGCTACCCGGCTCATGCTGCGTGAGTCGTCTATCGAGATGGCAACAATTTTAACGCCTGTTTCCTTCTGCCAGTCGGGATACAATTCGTTGTAGGCATTTAATTCTTTTACACAGGGTTTACACCAGGTTGCCCAAAAACAAACAATAACCGGTTTTCCGTTGTTTTTAATTATGTCTTTTGAGTTGACTGTTTTCCCGTTGAGGTCTTTAATCTGAACCTGTGGAATTTCTTGCGCCATAGCCGAGAGAGCTATAATTGAAGCAAAAAAGATTGAAACAAAAATCTTCATGAGTATTACATTTTGAATTAACAATTTATTCCATGCTGACCGCTCTGCAAAAAGCTTACCATAAATAAAAAAAGAGGGGAGTAAAGCCCCTCTTTTTTTATTATTCTGAGTTATTTGGTTATAACAACTTTTTCGGTACGGGTCAGGTTATCTTTGGTTATTTTGATAATATAGGTTCCCTGAGGCATGTTTTCGGTGCTGATTGATTCCAGTGCAGAAGCATTGCTGATGCGATGAATCATTTGACCGGTAATGTTGAAAATCTGTACGTCAGCATTTTCGGCATTGGCGATGTTGAGCACGTCGGTGGCCGGATTCGGGAATATTTTCAGACCTGCAATATTGGCCGGGTCAACCGATACAAAATCGCTCAATGGCATTTTAATGGAGTTGTAAATCTCACGGTCGTTCACATTTGAGTTATTCCAATCATTAACAAAAGCAATTAATGTCAGATTTCCAAGCACCCATTCACTGTCAACA
>JAGOEF010000146.1 GCA_017997855.1 Bacteroidales bacterium | reverse complement strand
CAATAATAGATCAGCTTGTGGGTGTTTTCGAAGCCCAGCGTCATTTTAACGCCTTCCTCAACCGCGCTTTCGAATAGCGAAATTCATTCTGTTGTTCCCGGTTCGTCTCGACTCCACCTCGACTCCGATCGGTGACCGTCTCGACGACTGGAGAAAAGCGGTCGCCGAGCGAAGCCGAGGTGCCCGCTACGTTTTGCAAAGAACATTTCTTTTTTTGCTGATTTAATTCTAAAAAATGAGTAGAAACGTAATAGGTTTTATGGGGTACAGGTTCGTCTCGACTCCGCTCGGTGACCGATTCGACGACCGGTTAAAACGGCTCCGCTCGACGACCGTGCAAAATCCTATCCCATCAACGCCGAGCCAATCTGATATACCAGAAAAGCGACCACCCAGGCAAGGCCGGTGGTGTATATCACGGTAAATAATGACCATCGGAAGCGTTCCGATTCTTTCCAGATGGCAGCCACGACGCCCATGCACGGAAAATACAGCAGAATGAACATGATAAATGCATAGGCACTCAGTTTATTAAACACAGGCTCGCCCTGTTTTGGTCCGCTACCATGCTTTTCGGCACGTAGTTTTACCGGAAGGCTACCGGCACTATCGCCACTTTCTTCGGTTGCCTGATAGAGAACACCCATGGTGCTAACCACAATTTCTTTTCCGGCGATACCGGTAAGCACGCTGATACTCATTTTCCAGTCGAAGCCCAGCGGACTCATCACAGGCTGTATAAACTCCCCTATTTTCCCGATATACGATTGTTGTTGCCGTTCAGCTTCCTGCATCATCAGCAGGCTGTGTGCCACCGTGTCGTTGGGTGCCTGCTTTATCAGGCTTTCGTAATTGCGACTGTATTTCACATCGCGCGGGTAATAACCCAAAGCCCAGATAATAACACTGGCAATGAGAATAATACCGGCAATTTTCTTGAGGTATTCGCGTCCGCGTATCCACGTAAAGTGCAGCAGCAGTTTGCCTGATGGCCTCCGGTATGGTGGCAGCTGCATAATATAAGGCACTTCCTTCTTGCGAAAAATGGTTTTATTGAAAAAATAGGCGGTAACGATGGCAAACAAAATACCGATAGCATACACCGAAACCAACACCAGGGTGGGACTTTCGGGAAAGAACGCTGCAATCATCAGCACATAAACCGGTAGCCGTGCACTGCACGACATAAACGGCACAATCAGCATGGTAAGAATGCGGTTCTTGCGGTCTTCGAGCATGCGGGTAGCCATCACTGCCGGCACCGTACAGCCAAAACCCATGATGAGCGGTATAAACGATTTCCCGTGTAAGCCAATCCGGTGCATGTATTTATCGACAAGGAAAGCCCCGCGCGACAGGTAACCCGTGGTTTCGAGTAATCCGATAAAGAAAAACAGAATAAAAATATTGGGCAGATACACGAGAATACCTCCTACCCCACCCAAAATACCATCAATCACCAGACTTTTGAATGCTCCCTCGTGCATCACCCTTCCAAAATAATTGGTAAGCAGCAGGATTCCGTTTTCGAGCCATTGCGAAGGGAATTTCCCCAACTGGAAGGTAGCAAAGAATGTGATAAAAATAAACACAAAGAAAATTGGGATACCCCAAAACTTATGTGTCAGCAGGGCATCCACTTTTTTTCCCGTGACCTGACGGCGTACCGAGGTCTCCGGGGTGAGTGTTTCGCTGATACCACCTTTGATATAACTCAACCGGGCTTCGTGAATGATATCTACCACCGGAGCGTCGAACAGCCTGCTTAGTCGCAGAATGGCCTGACCTGTAACGCATTGCCTGCGGTGGCAGCGGTTGCAGTGCGACACGTTGCTCTTTACATCGGGGTCGCCTTCGAGTAAGCGAAGTGCCGTATAGCGCGGGGCAATGGCATCGTGCAGTTGCATGTCCTTACGGATGTGCCTGATAATGCTGGCGATTGCCCGTTCGGGTTCGGTGCCGTAGTCAATGTGAATATGGCGCACAAAAGGCTCGGTGTTGTGGTGTATATTGAGCAGTGTGCGCATCACCGGCTCGCGGTCGGCCTGGCCGCGATACGCCAGAATGGGCGTACCCAGCATCTTACCGAGGTGCTCGTAGTCGAGTTTCATGCCCCGCTGTGCCAGTGTGTCGAGCCCCGTGAGCACCAGCATCATCTTCACATCCATATCGATAAAAAACGATGCCAGATACAACTGTGCTTCAAGGTCGGCAGCATCGATAACCCCCACAATCAGGTCGGGATATTTGCGGGTTATCAGTGCACGGATGGCGGTTTCGTCTGCCGAATTACCCGAGAGCGACCGGGTTTCGGGCAGGTGAGTAAAAAAGATATCGTGGCCGTGATACTGTATGCGGCTTTCGGTAAAAGCCTCCGGGGTAAAGCCAAAGATTTGCGACAATGTGCCGGTATCGCCAAAGCTGACTACAGGAATGCTGTTGCAGATTGCCTCCACTTCGGCGGCGGTACCTGCTTCGCCTGCTGGAACCACTGTAACATAAGGAGCCAGTGTAAGCGGAATTTTACGCCGCCGGATATGCCCATTAATGCTCACATGAATGTTTTCGCTGTCGAGTTTGCGCACTTTTACCTGCACGCCGTGGTCGAGGCCGGTATCCACGAGCTTACGCCTGATTCCCCAGCGCCCCGAAAGCCTAGCAACCACATAAGCCCCACCGGCATGAACTTCGGACAACAACATACGATGCACATTTTTTGCAAATTTAAAATAAATCTAAATTAAAACAACAAGAGCAATTAAAATTACTGTGGCTTGCTGTGATAAGGTACTGCAATAAACCGACAGAATTAAAATAATTTTCATATAAATTTTTTGAGTTAATAAAGTTTTATAGTTTATATTTGTATCAGGTAATCATCACATCAAATGAAACCAACGAAGTTCATAGTACTCTGGATTGTTTTGCAAAGCCTGATTCAGGTTGCTATTGCTCAGAGCAACTTTATCGTTTGCGGGCAGGTTGACCCTGAAAGAGATGTGTATTATAATTATGAACCTGATTTATGGTTGTTCCCAATTCCAGTATATCCGGGTGCAATCGGTGCTTCGGGGAATTATTACGTTGATATTGACATAAATGGAACGAATGACATAAAATTTATTTTTGGTTATCACTCATCAGTAAATTCTTCCAGTGATTATATGTTAATTACCTGTGCCCCAGGAGTAGAAGTAGTTGTCGGCGCACAGTACGTTGATTCATTTCCTGATTTTAACTATACCGACACGTTGATTTTCAATATTTTCTACTATACTGATATACCGAAGATGTTTAGTGAAAACGATACAATTTCAACTGACTTTAATTACTCCGATACTCTATATTTCTGCGAAAGCAATTATTATGCATATGTATGGGTTCATCATGGGGACTGGCAAGGCATTGATAACAAGTACATTGGAATAAAATTAAATATTGATGACAACATAATGTTTGCCTGGTTGAAGGTAGGGGTAAGTAACTACCATACCATGGTACTCAAAGAATTTGCCTGCAATAAAAACCCATACATCGGAATTACGCCCAACCAAGCAACGCAGGTATTCGAACTCTACCCCAACCCGGCTAAAAACGAGGTGTATATCAAACTCAATGGCGAAAATGCCGGCAAACCGGCTAGGTTCACTTTGTACGACCTCAGCGGGAAAAAGCTCTTGCTGGTGGCCGATATTCCCCAAAACGGACAAATTGCCCTGCCTGCATTGGCAAAAGGCTTGTATATTGCCGAAATCGAGGTGGAGGGGCGACGAGAAATCAGAAAATTACAGATTGAGTAAAACATGTTAAAAGCAATCTATATTATTATCCTGTTATTGGCGAGTACTATGGGTTTGACTGCTCAAAACAACTTAATTGTTTGCGGAAAAATTGACACTGAATGGGACATTTTCACCGATATCCAACCTGATACAATTATTTTTCCGATTGCCGTTGGATCTGGTTCTTATGAAAACTATTATATTGATATGGATGGAAATCAAATATCTGATTATAAAATAGAATCCACAATTGTTAATTCTGGAGGAGGTTCGGAAAATATCATTATTGCCTCATTACAATTGGACAGCAAGATTGCCTATTTCATCAAACATGACTCAGTTCCTGATATATTTTCACCGGAAAACCCTATGCCTTGGATACCGGTTGATTACACGGTTGGGCAAGTATTTAACTTTGGTGATACTATTGATGACCGCAGGGATTTCATTGAGGCCTTAAATGAAAACGATGCCGTATTAATTAGCTTAAATACTGGCTCTCCATTTTACGAAATCATTGACGACTGGCTCAACATCGGCGAAAAATACATCGGCATTAGTATGCAGGTGAATGATGTAACGCTTTACGGGTGGATTCTGGTGGAAGTAACCAATTATGCACGTGTCATTGTCAAAGAATTTGCCTGCAACAAAAACCCGTATATCGGAATTTCGCCCAATACGGCGGCAAAGGCATTCGAAATCTACCCCAACCCGGCCAGTAACGAAGTATTAATCAAACTCAATGGCGAAAATGCCGGCAAAACGGCCACTTTCACGCTGTACGACCTTAGCGGGAAAAAGCTCTTGCTGGTGGCCGATATTCCCCAAAACGGACACATTGCCCTGCCTGCATTGGCAAAAGGCTTGTATATTGCTGAAATTGAGGTGGACGGGCAACGAGAAATCAGAAAATTACAAATTGAGTAAAAGATGTTAAAAGCAATCTATATTATTATCCTGTTATTGGCGAGTGCTACTGGCTTAACTGCTCAAAATAATATTATTGTTTGTGGGAAACCGAATGTTGAAAACGATATTTTTACTGATATTGCGGACACACTGATATATCCAATTTATAGCGGGGGTGCCGGTGGGAGTTGCAACTTCTATATTGACTTGGATGAAAATGGCCAATCTGATATAAAAATTAATACAACCGCCTATGCCTCAGCAGGGGGAGGCGCTGAATATATTACATTATCATCCATCAATAATCAAGTTAAATTTGCTTTAGGAGAAACACAAATTGACTCTTTCCCTGAGATTGATATGCCCGGAGATCCCGTTTGGACTTACTTCTTCTATACCAATATACCTAAAGTTTTTAACTACAACGACACAGTAGATCAG
>JAGOEF010000145.1 GCA_017997855.1 Bacteroidales bacterium | reverse complement strand
TTTTCTTTTCGACGACACGTTGATTGCATTTGCAGGAACACAGGACAGCCTTTCTTTTTCGATAATTGATGAAACCAATTGTTATTCCACAAAGGTAATGGGAATTCCGCTTTGTGTTTCGTGTGTAGCCGCTGCCAACAAGGTACTTCACACAGCATACCGTCTGGCTTTTGTTGATAAGCTTATAATACAGGGTTCATGCTGGGATTTTGTCAATAAGGTTTTTACCCTGACAACGACCGATTCTATCCAGAAAAAAGCCATTTATTTTGAGAAAAAGTCAGGACCTTATGCCCCATCCGACCTATTGCAACCCGGCGACTGGGTATATCATATCAACTACGAATTTAACCAAATTGAGCATAGCGCAATATTTGTCGGTTGGGCCGATTACGAATCGGGCATTGCCATTGTAATTGATTATTTAGGATTAAACCGCAAACGTGCAGCAAAATTCGGATTGCACAATCTGAAATCGGTATATGCAGTTTTCAGAATGGTCAAACAAAACAATTAAAAGCCACGATGTCGCAGTACTTCAGAAATACTATAAAAACAACTGTTGTTATTCTTATTTCATTAAGCATGCTGATATTTTCGTGCGGACAACGATTCGACAAGCTAAAAGCACAGGCTAGTTTAATATCTCAAGATACGGTCTCAACCGATACTGTTTTGCTTGAATTCGAGCCGGATTCGAGTCTGATATTCAATCTTTTTTCAGAAATACAGTATTCGGGCGACACCAGTACCGGCGACACATTGTTTACAGGTTTTGCAGAAACCTATTCCGACGACAGTATCAGTATCTTTTGTTTCAGGGGAGGTCCGCAGCGCAATATCTCATCGCGTGGAATTGTTTCGGGGAAACCGGTTGGAATCGATCAATCATGGAGTTTTGTCACCGAATATGATTCAACCGAAACGGAATTCGGAATCTGGGGTGGCGGAGCCGGGTGGACAGGCCAACCCTTGCTGATTTGCTGGGACACCGTACAAAAACAAAAGCTTGGTATTACCAATCCTGAATTTCTGAACAACGATGAGGCAATGGAACTCATCATCGGTTCGTTGTGTGGAAATATCTATTTTCTGGATGCAGCTACCGGAAAACCCACACGTGAGCACCTCAGCATTGGGAACCCGATAAAAGGAACTGTTTCGGTTGATCCGCGTAAAAACGGACTATTGTACGTCGGGCAAGGAATACAAGTCGGCGAAAAGTTCGGTGCCTATATTTTCGACATGTTTAATCAAAAAGAAATTCACTATCAACCCGGATATGACCATTTTGCCTACTGTGGCTGGGGTGCATTCGACAGCAACGCCACCATCGACAAGCAAACAGGAACGGTTTTCTGGCCCGGTGAGAATGGAATAATATACCGTTTTGTGAGCGAATTGTCCAGACCGGTCGGAAATCTGACAAAACTACGCTACCGCCACGACCATACATTTCGTCACGGGATAGAATCGGCCATGGCTGCTATCGGAAAATACGGGTTTATTGCCGACAACAGTGGTACCATACTTTGCATAAATTTACAAACCATGAAACCCGTGTGGAACATCGACAACTTTGACGATACCGATGCCTCCATTATGATAGATGAAGAGAAGCGCGGAAAATTTTACTTGTATACGGGCAACGAAGTCGACAAACTCGGTCCGGTACATGATTCATATTTCCGTAAATTAGATGCGGAAAACGGATCCGAAATCTGGCGCATCAGCCGCACTTGTCACGGCAGCGACCTCTATGGCAAGGTAAACAGCGGGGGCATGCTATCGAGCCCTGTTTCCGGAAAACATCTGGGAGCGCATCTGGTATATTGTCTTTTTGCCAGAACCGATGAAAAAAACCGCTCGGAACTGGTTGCCGTAAACAAAGCCACCGGAAAAGAGGCTTTTACAGTAACCCTCGATAACTATACCTGGTCGTCGCCTTCGGATTTTTACGATAACGAAGGAAATATCTATCTGTTTTTTGCCGATGTAAAAGGAAAACTCTACATTATTGATGGCCTTACGGGAGAGTTACTGGTTAGTAAACAAACCAACTTTTGTTTTGAGTCCTCGCCCGTGATTATCGACAACCATGTGTACATTGCATCAAGGGGAAAAAAGATTCTTTGCCTCGAAATTGATTGCGATTAACTTTCGCAATAACAACTGATTAACTACTTTTGTGTTTTACATAATTCATCTTTGATGGGAAAAACCTATATTGCAGGGATTGATATCGGCGGAACCGGTACAAAAATTGGTTTGGTTGACGAAAAAGGAAATATTGTTTCGCAAGCCACGATGCCTACCAATTGTGCGACAACAGCAAAAGAATTTGTTGAAACTGTCTGGAACAAAACGGTTGGGCTCGCGGGGAACTTAACTATTTCGGGCATAGGCATTGGAGCCCCCAACGGTAACTACTACAACGGTTGCATCGAAAACGCCCCAAACCTGCCATGGCGCGGACGAATTGAATTGTCGCGTATGTTCTCAGAAGTAAGCGGGCTTCGGGCAATTGTTACTAACGATGCCAACGCAGCTGCAATGGGCGAAATGAAATTTGGTGGTGCCAAAGGCCTCGATCACTTTATTTATATCACCCTGGGAACCGGAGTAGGATCCGGAATTGTTTCGGGTGGAAAAATGATTTATGGGCACGACGGAATGGCCGGCGAACTCGGACATACCATTGTTGTACCCGGAGGAAGAAGCTGTGGATGCGGTCGCCGGGGTTGCCTCGAAATGTATGCATCGGTGCGGGGAATTGTTTTCACCATGAATGAGCTAATGCAGGCCAATCCGGGAGTTTCAGCACTGGAAACCACCGAAAACCTGCAGTCGAAACATATTTATCAGGCCGCAGTTAACGGTGATAAACTTGCACTGCAAGCCTTCGATATCACGGCATCGGTATTGGGAATAGCACTGGCCAATGCCGTTGCATTCTCAAGCCCATCGCATATTTTCATATTCGGGGGTCTGGCAAATTCGGGCGATATACTCATGCAACCCTTAAGGCGCTATTTCGAAGAGAATCTGTTGAATGTGTATCAGAATAAGGTTTGCATCGAACCCTCACTCCTCCCCGATTCGGATGCGGCAATTTTGGGTGCAGCGGCTTTAGCATTGGATGAATTATAAGTGCATTGCACGATTATTAACTGCCTCAGAATGTTTTTTGCTATATTTGCAGGCTAAATACTGGAATATGAAAAATAAGAATATTGTTGAAGATGAAATATTGTTGAACGCCATTAACGAAGCTATTCTCGATAAAAAAGGTCAAAATCTGGTGAACATCGATTTGCGCACTACAGGGTCAGCTGTGGCCGGCCATTTTGTCATCTGCAGCGCAAATTCCTCGGTTCAGGTGCGCGCTATTGCCGAACATGTGGAACGAAAAATACGCACCGACCTGCTCGAAAAAGCCTGGCATAGCGAAGGATATGAGAATTGCCAATGGGTTCTGCTCGATTATGTTTCGATTGTAGTTCATGTTTTCGAAAAGTCAAGCAGAGATTTCTACAGGCTCGAAACCTTATGGGCAGATGCCAAGTTTTCACACTTTGGCGAAGATGGTAAGCTTATTGTAACGAACTAATTTCGTTTAAATTTGTTAAAAAAGTAAAATTTTAAGTACTACATGGCAGACAATATGAATAAGGGTTTCAATTCGCAAAAACCTGAGAATCCACAGGGCGATAAAACCCCTAATAAACCGAAAATTGGGAATTACTGGATTTATATAGTTATTACCATTGCGCTGATAGCGTTCACTTTCATTGATTTTGGCCCTAAGGCAAAAAGCATTAACCGAAACAAGTTCGAAACCGAAATGTTGCGGAACAACGATGTGGCTAAAATAGTAATCGTTAACCGCGAACGTGTTGACATATACATTAAACCCGACAAATTGGCAGAAGAACGCTTTGCCGATTTGGGAAAAGGCATCTCTTCGCCATCGAAAACCGGGCCTCACTATTTTTTCATGATTGGAGATGTTGAAACATTCGAGCGTCAGCTTGCCGAAGCACAAAAAGATTTTGCCCCTGAGAACATTATAACAGCAGAATATAAAACCGAGCGGAATTATCTGGGCGAAGTGCTGGGATGGTTGCTACCCATTGCCATTCTGGTAGGGCTATGGATTTTCCTGTTCCGCCGTATGAATGGTGGCGGTGCCGGGGGAAGTCAGATTTTCAATATTGGTAAATCGAAAGCACAGCTCTTCGATAAAGAAAAACACGTAAACACCAATTTCAATGATGTAGCCGGACTCGAAGAAGCCAAGGTCGAAATCATGGAGATTGTTGACTTTCTGAAGAACCCGAAGCGCTACACCGAACTGGGTGGTAAAATACCCAAAGGAGCCCTGCTGGTTGGACCTCCGGGAACCGGTAAAACCCTGCTGGCTAAAGCCGTAGCCGGCGAAGCCAATGTACCGTTCTTCTCGATGTCGGGTTCCGATTTTGTCGAAATGTTTGTAGGCGTTGGGGCCTCGCGCGTGCGCGATTTATTCAAGCAAGCCAAGCAGAAATCGCCGTGTATTATTTTTATTGACGAAATCGATGCCATTGGCAGGGCCCGCGGCCGAAATCCTAATTTTGGATCAAACGACGAACGCGAAAACACCCTGAACCAGCTCCTCACCGAAATGGATGGTTTTGCTTCAAACAGTGGTGTAATTATTCTGGCTGCAACCAACCGTGCCGATGTTCTCGACAAAGCCCTGCTGCGCGCCGGTCGTTTCGACAGGCAAATTCATGTGGAACTTCCCGACATTAAAGAAAGGGAAGATATTTTTAAAGTGCACATCAGACCGCTGAAACTTTCGAAAGATGTTAAACTCGATTTTCTGGCAAAGCAAACCCCCGGTTTCTCAGGGGCCGATATTGCCAATGTGTGTAACGAAGCCGCACTGATTGCCGCACGTAAAAACAAGAAAAAAGTTGAAAAGCAAGATTTTCTCGATGCCGTTGATCGTATCATTGGCGGACTCGAAAAGAAAAACAAAATTATCAGCCTCAATGAGAAAAAAACCATTGCCTACCACGAAGCCGGCCACGCCAGTGTAGGTTGGTTGCTCGAACATGCACATCCATTGCTCAAGGTAACCATTATCCCCAGAGGCAAAGCACTGGGGGCTGCCTGGTATCTCCCCGAGGAACGTCAGATTACTACCACTGAACAAATGTAT
>JAGOEF010000144.1 GCA_017997855.1 Bacteroidales bacterium | reverse complement strand
GACGTTATCTGGTCGGTAAGTTTTGAAGAATCCCCTGCAGTATGGACAATGGGTCACGATCAGGGAACCAAGGAATGGTTTGTGGCTGACACAACCCCGAACTACGGGTTCACTTCTGCCAACTATCAGGGTGGTACCGTTCCCGTTCCGCCACTATGGATTTACATGGCATGGCGCTATGTTCACGATTATTCAGAATCGGGAGCAATGTTTGCCGGTGTCGATGGTATTTCTGACCTGCTGGGCGTGGGTGGCAACACTCCGCAAATCTGCAACACCTGGATTCAGTTCGACGGACTTGATCTTACCGGTGTTATGGCTCCTAAACTGTCGTTCTACCAGAACTACAAAGCCCTGAATGCTGCTTATTCCTACATCGATTTCTCAACTGACGGAGGTACAACCTGGACTGCAGTTGAAATTAACGAAAACGTTGAAGGAAACTCCTATGGCGATATGCTGTTCGAAAAATTCGTAGGTGAATACATTGCCAACCAACCCAACGTATCAATTCGTTTCCGTTGGCAAACCACTACCGCTGCTATCGGTGGTTATGGTTACGGATGGGAACTCGACGACATTGCCATTGTTGAAAATCCCCAGAACGACCTGAAACTCGTTGGTGCTGTGATGAATTTCTTCCAGTATATCGACTATACTGTGGCTGGTCAGGAAGGTTACTTCCACTACAGCTCACACTTTGGAATGATTCCTAACGAACAATTCGCCAGCGATTTTGCCATTATGTTGTTCAACGGTATGGTTGAAAACAAAGGTATGAATGCCGTGGCTCCTATTTTCAAAGTTTCGGTTCTGGATCCGACAGACGTTGTAATTTACGAAGAACAAGTAACAAGCACAGTTAACTACACAACCGGTATGGTTGATACCCTTGACCTTATCGAAGTTGAATTTGCATTACCTGATGGATTTACTTCCGGACGCTACACCGTGGCTTACGAAGTATATGCTGATGGTGTTGAAGATTTCAATATTGATGATAATGTTGACACTACTTATTTCTACGTTTCCGATACCGTTTTTGCTCGCGACCTGGACAATATGACTTCCTACACCAGTCCTTCGACATGGCTCGATGGTGGTGCTGATGGCGAAATGATGGGTACAACCTATATGTTCCTGTATGATACCGAAATCATTAACATGCAGGTATTTATTAACGAAAATACCACTCCCGGTACTGCAATCATTGGCCATGCCATGCAATATAACTCCGATGAACAAACCTGGGAAGACATTTCAACAACGGCTCTCTACGACATCGAAGAAAATGTATTGGGTTCTTGGGTTAACCTGAGTTTCACCGACCCCGTTATGGTAACCCTTAACGGCGAAGATGCAAAAGAAATTCTTTTGGCAATTGAGTTCTATTATGGTGGCGAAGACAACGACATCTGGATTGGTTATGATCCCAGAGTTACTGTAAGTGCATACAGCTGTCTGTGGTACATGCTTAGCGGAAGCACCGCGCTTAGCTGGAGGGCTTTCGGAAACTGGACCCGTGGTGGTCTCGGAATCAGGGCTATTACCCCCGATGCTGACCTCATTTCGGTTCCCACTACCGAAGCCGGAGTTATTAGCATTTACCCGAACCCCAGCACCGGACTTGTTAACATCAACAATGTTGAAGGCGCCAGTGTTCAGGTTTTGAATATTATGGGACAAACTGTTGCCAGCATCAACAATGCTTCGGTTAACAATGTTATCGACATGAGTACTTTTGCTAACGGAACCTACATTGTTCGCGTTGTGAATGGTAACAATGTTACTACTCAAAAAATCAACATTGCTAAATAAGCTGTAAAAAAATCATTTAAAAAGCCGCCATCGTGCGGCTTTTTTTTTGTATACGTGAAATTAATTCCTCAAATAAACTAACTTTAGGCTCTTTATCAGTTGATCGATGAAACCTGCAATTCCATTGTTGATTGCCTTAACCTTGTTAATTTCCTGCGATATGGAACAGAAGAATATGACAGAGACCCCAAAAGCTACTAAAATTCCAAAACTGTTGTCGATACACGGTGATACACGTACCGACAATTATTTCTGGCTCAACGACCGTGATAATCCTGCCGTAACGGCCTATCTCGAAGCAGAAAATGAATACCTAAAAACCATGATGGCTCACACCATTCCTCTTCAGATGGAGCTTTTCGACGAGATGGTTTCACGGGTGGTACAGGAAGATGTTTCAGTTCCATACACCGACAACGGATACCTGTATTATACACGCTACGTTAAAGGTGGTGAATACCCGGTGTATTGTCGTAAAAAAGATGCTGGTGCCGCCGAAGAGATTCTGCTTGATGGTAACGAAATGGCCAAAGGGCACAGTTATTTTGATATTGGGGGTTTTTCGGTAAGCCCCGATAATACAATCCTTGCCTATTCAACCGATACCATAAGCCGGAGACAATATTCCATCCATTTTAAAAACCTCGCAACAGGGATTTTATCTGAGGATTGTATTAAAAATACGGATGGTGAAATTGTATGGGCCAACCATAACAAAACGATATTCTACACGGTAAAAGACCCTGAAACCCTGCGGTCGTACCAGGTCAAACGATATCAGTTAGGGCAGTCAGCCAATTATGACAGCAATGTTTTTACCGAAACCGACGAAACCTTTGGTGTTTCGGTGTATAAAACCAAATCAGACCGGTTTATTGTGATTCATTCCTACAGCACCCTGTCAACCGAAGCACGGTATATAGATGCCGAAAAACCCCTGTCGGAATTCCGGGTATTCGAGCCGAGGCGTAAAAATTTAGAATACAGCATCGAAGATGCCGGAGACGGATTCTACGTACTCACAAACCTTGATGCCCGCAACTTCAGGGTAATGAAAACTGGCTACGAAAAAACCGAATCAGCCTCATGGCTCGAAGTATTACCTCACCGCAACAATGTTTTCATCGAGAATATCGAAGTTTTTAAGGACTATCTCGTGGTAACCGAGCGTTTCGATGGACTCAATCATTTGCGGGTAATCAATCGGGCCAGCCTGAAAGGCTTTTATGTATCGGTTAATGAGGAAGCTTACGACGCTTATACCGGCGACAACGAACTTTTCGATACACATATCCTTCGCTTTGCCTACAGTTCTCTGGCAACACCCACTTCGGTCATCGACGTCGATATGAATACCGGTCAGCAAACACTGCTAAAAGAGCAGGAAGTTCCCGGCGATTTCGATAAAAGCAATTACATAACACGCCGGATTTATGCCACAGCAAGCGACGGGAAGAAAATTCCCATGAGTTTGGTATTCCGAAAAGGACTGACCCTGAACGGAAGCAACCCTACATTGCTTTATGGCTACGGCTCGTATGGCTACACCATCGACCCGGTGTTTTCACAAAGCCGGCTGAGTTTACTCGATCGCGGATTTGTATTTGCCATTGCCCATATCCGGGGTGGCCAGATTTATGGTCGTGAATGGTATGAAGACGGAAAACTCCTGAATAAGAAAAATACGTTTACCGATTTTATCGCCTGCGCCGAATATCTGATTGAAACGGGCTATACCTCTCCCGACCATTTGTTTGCCATGGGAGGCAGTGCCGGAGGTTTGCTCATGGGTGCCGTGGTTAATATGCGTCCGGAGCTTTTTAAAGCGGTTATTGCAGCCGTTCCGTTTGTTGATGTGGTTACCACCATGCTCGATGAAAGCATTCCGCTTACCACAGGTGAATACGACGAATGGGGAAACCCAAACGATAAAGTGTTTTACGAATATATGCTATCCTACTCACCCTACGATAATGTTGCCAACAAAGACTACCCTGCAATGCTGGTAACCACCGGTTTGCACGACAGTCAGGTGCAATACTGGGAACCGGCCAAATGGGTTGCAAAATTACGCGACTATAAAACCGATAAAAACCTGCTTCTCCTTTACACCAACATGGACACCGGTCACGGTGGAGCCTCGGGTCGCTTCGAGCGTTTCCGTGAAATTGCCATGGATTATGCTTTTTTGATTGACAAGAACAATAAATAGACTACAACCTATTTTTTAGTTTTCCTCAAGTTAATTACAACACCAGTCTTAGGTTCTGTGCCGGGCTCCATTTTGTTTTTACGGTATAGTTTGTTCAGTTTCACGGCATATTGTTCCGAAATGTCTTTCATTGTTTCGCCCTGTTGCACCGTATGGGTTTCCTTGCCCTTTTCTGCCTTGTTTCGCTTAGGCTTCAAGTAGATGTAACTACCTTCAGCCAGCGTGTCAGACTTTTCGAGGTCATTATATTTGCGCACCTGCCAGGGCATCATATCGAATTCATTACAAATGCCATCAATATTATCACCGCTTTTCGCAATTACATAGGGCGTATTGTTGTTGTAGAAAATATCGCGGCCATAGGGATTCAGCGTAAAGCTGTCGTCGATATTTTCGCGGCGCGGATTTTTTCTTGGTTTTTTGTCGGGAACAATGCCTTTATCGTAATTGTTCAATTCGTACTTTTCGATAAGCTTGATTAATGCCTCAGCATAAGTCGGCGATGTGGCATAACCGGCTTTTTTCAGGCCACGTGCCCATTCCTTGTAATCGGTAATTTCGATTTCAAATAAAAAATTATAGCGGCTATTGCTTTTGAGAAAATCGGAATGGTCGCGAAACGATTCGGCTGCACTGCCATATTTGCGAAAGCATTCGTTTTTGGCATCATCGTCGGCATATATTTTACCACCGGTCCATCCATGACACTTTATCCCAAAATGGTTGTTGCCTTCGGTGGCAAGGCGCGAATTGCCACTCCCCGACTCCAGAATTCCCTGCGCCAGCGTAATACTTGCAGGAACTCCCGAACGCTTCATCTCGGCAACAGCCATTTCTCCAAATTCTGCAATATACTGCTCGGTGGTTTTCTGCGCAAGCAACCACGCAGGAAACAGAAGCAAAATAAATATATGTAAAATTCGAAGACGCATTGGCTTACTCTATGCAAACAAAAGTATGTGCTGCGCTGAATACAACACAGGCAGCAGCTATGTTTTTTTTAACATAACGGGGTTAATTGCCAAATTGAATCGTTAACAGCAGCAGCAACCACACTGGTATTTCTCGACCAGCACCTTGCCCGTCATATCTTCAGGTATGGGCAATTCCATGAGAAACAGAACCGTGGGAGCCACATCGGACAGAATGCCGGACTGTACCGATTTCACACGGTTGCTTACCACAATAAACGGA
>JAGOEF010000001.1 GCA_017997855.1 Bacteroidales bacterium | reverse complement strand
GCCCAAATGTAGCCATGATTTCTGATTCCGTTGTCGAATTGCATATCGGGCATCCATCCGTTCGGAATTATTTGCTGACGTAGGTGATATACCGGAACATAATCAAGTCCGTTCCCGTTCTCATCGGTCCAAACCGGATTGGCCGCAGTAATATCAGCTGTGCCAAATACACCAAATTCAGTTCCGACAAGCACTTTACGTGAATCGTTCCAAAGAATTAATGCATCATAGCAAGGCATAGCCGGCAGATTTCCTTGTTTTGCAACAAAGCTACCCGGACCTGAAGTTACAGCCGGAGCTACATTGGCACTGGTAGAATAATAAATATAATCGTTGTTTTCGTAGTTACCTAAAGTAACAACTACATTACCTGATGATTCTGGATCAACTCCAATACCGGTAATTGTGCGGCTACCGAACACAGCAATCGGCACCAATTCAAGTTCGTACGTACTGAAATCAGCGTCGCGGGCACTATCGAGACGATGCTCGTTAAAGTCGCCTAATCTGTAAAGGATAGAACTTGAACCGCCACTGGTGTAACGGTTGGTTGCAAAATACATGAACGCACCATCGGCGCTGAATTCAATGCATTGAACAACTTCGTAATCGTTGGCTTCTTTGCGCAAATTGGCCACAGGCTGCCAGTTGGGAGTAACCCTGAAATTTAAAGCCTGGGTAGTCATCCACACTCCGCCTTTGAAGCCAACAGCCATCCTCGACTGGTAATGATCGGTGGCCACAATGGTATCGTACTGGGCAACAGGGGCATCAAGGGTAACCCGCACATAATTATCTTTAATATGGCTTTCGATAAATACAGTTTCACCGGCTTCATAATCGCGGTTAGCAATCAAACTAACCGTTTCGATAGAATTAACATCGTTGAAACTTTCCCATAAGGCAATGGGAGTTACAAAAGGATGTCCCTGGGTTTCATCACCGGGTTTTGCACTATTTTCCAAGCGGGTATTGTAAAACGAAGCCATGGTTTCTCCAGTATCTTCGGAACGATACAAAGATCCATAATATATTGTACTGAACATAATGGAGGGTTCTATCTGTGAAATTTCGCTGTAACCTCCATCACCACCCGAAACAGAAACAGCTTCATTTTCGAGCCCCGTGGTAACCGTACGATCGGGGTCAATATATAAAGTACCGTTGTCTTGTGTGCCACCAATCAATTTATTCGTTCCGTTGTGTCCAATTGCATAGAACTGGGTAACTCCGAAATTTTTATTCAGCGTTGTCCAATAGGTACCACCATTAATCGAACGATGTATTCCACCATCACTACCGCAGTAAACAATATCGGGGTTTGTAGGATGGAATTTAATTTCGTGCTGGTCGGCATGTACATACATTGGGCTATTCTGATCTACCGACCACATGGTGAGCATATCCCAACCCGTTGTAAGTCCCCATTTCCATAAACTATATTGTCCGCCTACAATAATTGAATTGGCATCATCGGGATACACTGCGATAACATTGTCGTAGTCGCCTTGCTCACCCAATGGATTAAATGTTGCACTACCACCAGGACCGATAATAGACCATGTAAGACCTCCGTCGGTCGAACGATAAATATTTAAGAGGCTCCTGTCGCTTTTGGTTGTTTGGGCGTACATAATATTTTTATCGGAAGGAGCAATCGCCAGTTCAGTTCTGATAGAAGTAGTAGGAAGATTACCTTCGTTGCTGCCGGTAACTTTTACCCACGATTCGGTGGTACCGCTGTTGTGCGAAACATATACCTGTGCACCAAGGTCAACAATGATATGGGTTCCATCGCTGCTTATTGCCACGGTTCCGCAGGTTTCGGTAATGGGGAAATCAGCTACGTTGTGTATTGGATTAGTCCAGGTTTCTCCACCATCGGTAGTAACCATTAAACCACGCTTGGTTGCTGCATATAAGGTATTGGCCTGTGTAGGATGAGCCACGAGACGGTTTACAAACACAAAAGTGTTTTTGCTGGTGGCATCCGACCAGGTTGATGCGAGTCGTGAAAAAGTCACACCATCGGTTGATTTCCAGATACCGGCTCCCTGAAAACCGGTATTACCGCTACCATAAGGATTTGCGAATAATTCGCCTGTTCCGAAATAAATATCACCGTTGCTGGTTTGGCAAATACTGCTGATATTCAGATTGGGAATAGTTCCGGTTTCAGCATCACCGGCATATTTAACCTGAACCCAACTTGTTCCTCCGGTTGTTGACTTCCACAGTCCACCCGAAACACCGCCCACATATAGAATATCGGGGTTGGTTTTATCAATTTGAATAGCCCTGCACCTGCCTCCAATATTTGAAGGGCCTGCAAATTCCCAGTTTAGGTTTAAAGAATTCTTCGAAGACTTCATCCTGCCAACCTGCCTTGCTGCATTCTCAATGGCTAAAGGATTAATCATTCCTGTTTCGAGGTTTGCCTGCCTTTCGAAAATCCATTTTGCGGCTCCCGAAAAACCATTATTCGCCAAAACAGTATCATCAGACTGCGGAACATACACCGATTTGGCATTTCTTTGCGAAATAACAGCTGTTAAAACTGCCGCACCCATGGCGGACACTAACAATACAAGTAAAGTTAACTTTCTCATAATAAACTATTTACATAAATAATATTTCAATTCAACCGAACTTCTTTTAAACCTCTAAATATAAATGATTTTTCTTAAAACAAAAAATTAACATTAGAAAAAACATTAGTTTTCTTTTCGTGCCTCACGGCTAAGATTGGCGTTGTACTTTGACCCAAACCTATATGATACATAAATTGATAAAAACAAGCTTTTCGGGTTTTCCGCCATAATTTCAACTTCATTAAAGTAAAAATCGCAATTTATGCCGGTTTCAATAAGGTTACTCTTCATCACATTACGGCTGAAATCAAAATTCAAGGCAGCTTTCACGAAAATACCCGGAATAAATTTCGTTTCGCTTAAACCATCGAAAAAGGAGGCCTTGCCTACCACGTCGGTTGGGTTATATTTATGAATATCGAGCCGGTGAATATTCTTGTAATAATACTGAATATCGCCCACCACCTTGGTGCTGTCAACCAACTCATAGTATATGGGTTTTGCTATCCCTAAAATTCCGCCCGCACTGAAATTAGCATTAATTGCAATGCTTCCCCTGTCGCGTTTTTCAACCAATAAACGGTTGTAGCCCATACCCGCTTTTATTGTCTGAAAAGAGTGAATTTTTCCAAAAACGAATTTTCGTTGCTGATTAAAATATGGGTTAATTACTTTTATTTCTTTGGCATCTTTCACATAATCAAAGCCTGCCTCGTAAAAATAGCGTGAGCGATAGGTTATTCGCTGCGAAAAGCGATAATCGAGGCCCCAGCCATTGGAATTCAATTTTGCGCCAAACGAATTTTCGTTATAATTATCAGGTTCGCGTTCAAATTCAATTTCACCCTGAGCATAAACAAATCCACTCAGGACAAATAGCAACAATAACAAAAGAATGAACCTCAACGAAATATTCATACACAAAATGCTTCTGACGTAACAAATATAATAAAATTATAACGTTACCCGAGCGAATTTATTTTGAGGCAAATCATGTCCTGCTTTCCACCTGGGGTCTTTCTGCTTTACTATAGGCAGGACAATCCTGTGTCCCTTTGCAGGAATAAAGTACTGCGGAAAGAAATAAAACAGCGGCAACAATCAAGATACTTTTTTTCATTGTCAAAATTATTTTTTCAAAATTATTACTATGAATTTTCATTTCAAATTAAACATCTCACTATTTATTAACAATTAGAGGTTTACACAAAAAACACAGGCAACGGAAGTCCGTTGCCTGTATAACATGCAATTTACAGAATTTATTGTTTTACAACGGTTTTGCGAACAAATTCATTTTCGGAGCTTATGCTTACGGTATACATACCATCAGCCAAACCACTACAATCTAATGATGTCTGATTGTCGGTTGTATTAATACTAAGGATACACCGTCCGGTGGCATCAAACAGACTCACATTTTTATTTCCGTTAAGCAAACCGAAATCAACATTCAATATATTGTTTACTGGATTTGGGAAAACATTCACTGATTCTGCGATCACAGGATCAACACCTATTCCTTCGGTTACGGTAAGCGTAAATTCGTCGTAGGTTTCGCAATCGTTTGAAGCAGTTACCCTAACCCAGATAATATGTTCGCCAACACCCAGGCTGAGACCGTTGAGAACGATATAATCACTGGTTGAATTGTCGAACCACTGATAAGTTGTATAACCGGGGTATGCACCTAAGATAATGGTCTGGTCTTCGGTAATTGTATTATCAGGACCCAAATCAACCAGAGGAGAAGGTAATACCGTAAGATTCATCGTGTCGGAATTGTGACACCCGAATTCATCTGTAATGGTAACCGAATAATCGCCCGATACGCTCACTTCGATTCCCTGCAAGGTATCACCCGTGCTCCATACGTATTCCGTTGCAACCGGAGCCTGAAGTTCAAGCATGTTACCCGAACAGAAAACGATGTCTTCGCCCAGATTCACGGCAGGAGCAATCCTGTAAGCCACTTCAATTTCGTCGGAACCGGTGCATCCGTAAGAATCGGTAACTGTAACCGAATAAACTCCGGCAGCGCCAACCGTAAGAGTACTGAGTTCAGAAGCATCAGACCATATCCAAGAAGCACCGGCTGCCGGATCAAGAACGACACTGTCACCGGGACATGCCATAATATCGTCGCCAAGACTAATAATAATGAAGTCAACAAAATTTACAACCACATCATCGCTGGCAGAACAACCGGCTTCATTGAAAATAGTCAGGGTATATGTTCCTGATTCAGTTACCACAATTTCATCAGTAACAGCTCCTGTGCTCCACAAATACGCCTCGGCTGCTACGGGAGACTCAATACTGAGTTCCGAACCCTGACAAGCAAACAATTCATCACCAAAATCAAACGCTTCGGGGTTTTCGGCAGCTATTACAACAATAGTATCGCTTTCGGTGCAGTTACCCTGAACCACAGTCAGAATATATTCACCGGCAGTTTCCACTTCGATAGAGGCCGTGGTTTCTTCGGTATTCCATTCGTAAGCTCCCACTACAGGTGATTCAAGGGTAATAACTGCTTCGGGACAGAGGTACACATCTTCGCCCAAACTGAAGCTCCAATCCAGAATAAACAGTATATTAATTGTATCGGAAGCGGTACAGCCATATTCATCGCTAACCACAACAAAATATTCTCCGGATTCTGTTACAGTAAATGTAGCATTGGCACTTAAATCCTGCCACTCATAAGAAGCAAATTCTCCAGCATTGAGTTCAGCGATATATCCATTACAATATTGAGCATCGGGACCCAGATTCACTACAGGAACCGAAATCATAAAGCTTGCTGTTTCTGTTGTCAGAGTGGCTGACTCAGTCGTCAGTACACAATAATATTCTCCCGGAGTAGTAACATAAATTGTATCATTCAAAATTCCAGTACTTTCGCTGTTGAGGAACCATTCGTATGAAATTATTTCTTCCGACTCGGCTTCCACAAAAAGGTAAGCTTCAACATCCTGACAAACTACCAGGTCGGCCGGTTGTTGAATAATTGTAATCGGGTCGGTTTCGTTTTCAATAACAACCTGTGCATTATCGGTGGCAAGCACAAAATCACCCGTACCAAACCCTGCTTCGGTATTGGTAACCGACGACATGGTTATGGTGTAGTCGCCAACTGCCAGCGTCCCGATGGTAACAGTCCAGGTAATCTGCAATCCTGCATGGCCGCTGAGTAAAGTGCGGTCGACCGAAGCAAGTTCACTCAGGTATATATTTTCGGTACCTGCAGTCACATCGAAAGAGCCAAGTTCGGCATGACCACCATTGTTATCGTCGTATACAATTGAAACAACAAAACCATCAGTTGGCGCCGGGCTTATCTGAATATAAGCATCGGTATAATATTCAGCCAGAATGGGTGCAATTTCGCCTGGGAAAACAGCTACAACTTCGAGGTCAGCATTTTCGCCCCAGGTTCGTGACTGATATTCTGGGTCAATAGAAAGTGAAGAAGAAGCGGGGAGTAAAGCCAGGGCTTCCTCAATAGTCTGAAGAACACTTACATTGAGTACATCGGACGCCAGTTCAAAAGTACTGAACGGACCATCGGTTCCATCGTCGGCCAGCGACACGATTTGAGCTTCATATTCGCCAATAGGCAAGCCGCTGATGCTTAAGTTCCATACATCGGTTAAACCGGAATGACCCCAGAGCAAGGCAGGGCTTACACCCAACATCTGCGACAATGTTAGTACGGTAGTTCCTGCAGCAGGTTCATAAGTAACATCAATTCCATATCCGGTATGCACAATATTGATTGAAATTCCTTCGGGTAAGGCTTCCGAAAAAGTTATGAATGCATCAACATAATATCCTGCCGGAAGGTCTGGCGAGAATGTGGCGTATTGTATGGTAACGTCAAATTCAGCGGCTTCACCGTGATTTATTTCAACCGGATTGGGATTCACGGTAAGTGATGAATTGGCAATTGCGTGATTGATTGCGTTTTGAATGGGGTTACCCAAATCAGTTATGTCGTCGGCAGAGCGCGGTTCAATTTTAAATGCTGCATTGGCAAAATCAACCACACCTGTAACATTGTAGTCGTTTCCAGCAACAGGGGTATAGGCAAACATCAGGTCATTAATATTAATTGCACCTGAACCATCGTCAACAGTCCATTCGCCAAAACCGGCATCCGCATTGGAGCAATTTGCATCAGCTACCGATACCAGAACACCTTCGTACATTTCGGCAGCAGCCCCCAGTGTTGTTACGGCAACCGGCAAGGGCAACTCGTTATCCACAGAGTTAACATTATATTCAGTAATGTTCGTCATCTCGGTTTTTCCATTGAATTCAGCAACGATACCTTTAATGGTAATATCGTCACCAATTACGGGAGTGTTTGTATTGTTGAAAACGAAAATTCCGTTCCAGGCACCTGCCCCATCCTGAATAAAATATCCGGTAGCAGAAACACCGGTAACAATTCCTCCGGTTATTACCTGATCGCCAACATAAGGGGAAGCATCAGCAGAACCCTGAATTTCGGCAATGGTGTACTCAGGTATTACAGGAACCGACCAATCTTCGAAAGAAGGATTGAGAATAATGTTTGCACCTGAGTTCTCGGAGAAAACGGCATTGTCAATAAACAATTCGGCATCTCCATCCCATGAAGCAGATACGTCATAAAACCTTAGCAGAATATAAGCCGAGGTTGCTCCGGCAGGCACATTTGCGGAATAGGTTAAAGTCTGCCAACCGGCCTGATCCACAGAATAAATGTTCTGGTAATCGTTACCTGTGCTCCAGATGATAGCCATTCTCACTCGTCCTGCAGCATCGTTGTCGTACACATCGAGGGTGTAGCTGAAACTTGCTCCACTGGTTACAGCAAACGATTCGGAACGAATATCTTCGTTCGCTGTGCCGGTAAATACCACTTTCATGGCAGAACTGCCATCGTTTACAGTGCTTGTTTCTTCGGTAACTGTAATCAGCGAGGTAACCACTGTCCAGTTATCAGGGAGTGCCTGCCCGATGGCAGCCATCACAGTCACAAGCATCATCAGACTTACAAGGTAAATTTTTCTCATGTCAATTAATTTTAAATTACGTGGCTAAATATATCAATAATATGGTTTCGAACCAATATTTTTTGCATATAAATATCAATTTGTTTTTCACATACATTAAAACAAAAAGATAGAAGTACAACTGACACCAAATAAAATAAAAAAAAATGTTTGAGATTTACGAAAAACGTTACTTTTGTTCATCAAAATTTTCAACATTTAACACAGAAACACTATGACAGATGCATTAAAAAGCACATTAAGAGACAGCACAGCAGCCAGATGGACTGCGTTGGTGCTCTTAGCATTCGCAATGTTTTGCTCGTATATCTTTATGGATATACTTTCACCGATTAAAGACTTAATGCAATCGACACGAGGATGGGATTCGGCTGCGTTTGGAACTATGCAGGGGAGCGAGACATTTTTAAATGTTTTTATTTTCTTCCTCATTTTTGCAGGTATTATTTTGGATAAATTAGGGGTAAGATTTACCGCTATTTTGTCTGGAGTTGTGATGTTAATTGGTGCTGTTATTAAATGGTACTCTGTTAGCAACTCATTTATTGGATCTGGGTTAGAAACCTGGTTTACCGAAAATTTAAATTATATCCCGGGATTTGATGAATTAGGAATTACACCATTTTATAGAGGGATGCCTGCATCTGCAAAACTTGCATCAGTCGGCTTTATGATTTTTGGTTGTGGTGTTGAAATGGCTGGGATAACGGTTTCGCGTGGTATCGTGAAATGGTTTAAAGGCAGAGAAATGGCTATGGCTATGGGGTCTGAAATGGCATTGGCCCGACTGGGAGTTGCAACATGTATGATATTCTCTCCACTCATTGCAAAATGGGGAGCAGATTCTACCAGTGATACTTTTTTGATGGATGTAAACGTAGCAAATTCTGTTGCTTTCGGAGTAATTTTACTAATGATTGCTCTGATAATGTTCATTGTTTATTTCTTCATGGATAAGAAACTTGATGCACAAACCGGCGAAGCGGAAGAAAAAGACGATCCATTCAAAGTGAGCGATATCCGCAAAATATTTGCAAGCACCGGATTTTGGCTCGTCGCTTTACTTTGTGTACTTTATTATTCAGCAATTTTCCCATTCCAAAAGTATGCTGTGAATATGCTGCAATGCAATCTCACATTTGTTGAACCTGAAGCTGGAACTTTCTGGGCTTCGAATACCGTTACTTTTGTGCAATATGGAATTATGTTGATTGTTGCTGCTTTTGCATTTATAAGCAATTTTCGCAAAGGCACCCAAAAATATATTTACCTGGGAATTTCAATAATTGCCCTGATTACTTTCTGCTATATGGGATATATGCGTCAGTCGGCTGAAACTATTTTTGCTGTATTCCCTTTATTGGCTGTGGGTATTACTCCAATTCTTGGTAAATATGTTGACACCAAAGGAAAAGCTGCATCAATGCTTATGATAGGGTCTATTTTATTAATCGTTTGCCATTTAACATTTGCATTTGTATTACCATTAGCCAAAGGCAGTGCCATTGGTGGTGTATTGATTGCTTACGTTACTATTTTAGTTCTTGGAGCTTCTTTCTCATTGGTTCCTGCTTCGTTGTGGCCAAGCGTTCCCAAATTAGTTGACCAAAAAGTAATCGGTTCTGCTTATGCTCTGATTTTCTGGATACAGAACATCGGTTTGTGGTTATTCCCATTATTAATCGGTAGAATCCTTAATTCATCAAACCCTGAAGTCGTTAAACAACTTAATGATGGTACAATAACACCCCAACAGGCTGCAATATCATATGATTATACAAATCCGCTACTGATGCTTGCATTACTTGGTGTTGCAGCATTACTACTCGGATTGCTGCTGAAAGCCGTTGATAAAAAGAAAGGCTATGGTCTGGAATTGCCAAACATTAAGTCATAACCGGTAATAAAAAATAATTCTAAAGAGGCTGTTCATTATTCGACAGCCTCTTTTTTTTTGATTACAAAATCCCAATCGAAAATTATATGTTTGTATTATAATTATAATGGAGTATGGAAAAGAAACGAAAACGCCGCACCGGGCTGAAAATACTGATTATTTTTGTTCTGATAATTGCCATTCTGATGTTCTTTCTATCGAGCATTATTAAATGGTATGTCGAGAACAACGGAGAAAAGATTATTGGTCGTAAAATTAGCATTACCGAGTTGCATATCAATTATTTGAAGTTTAGTGTTTCAGCCAAAGGTTTTGTGCTTTACGAAAAAGATGCAAAACAGACATTTCTGGGTTTCGACGAAATGGTTATCGATATGGATCCCTGGCGTTTGTTGAAAAACCAATATGCTTTTTCCGAAATCAAACTGGTTAACCCGACACTCTCGGTGGTTGCCGACGAAAAAGGATTTAATTTTGATGATATCATTGAGCACCTCACCGAGGGAGAAGAACCAGAGGAAGAAAGCAGCGATACCATTAAATATCTGGTAAAAAATCTTACAGTTACAGGTGGCCACCTACGCTACGAAGATAAAACCATCAATTCGGTAACCGAGCTAAAGAACCTCGGACTCAACATTCCTGAGATTGCCTGGGATAACAGCCGTTCCGACCTGGGTATTGAATTCGAAATGGGAGAAAACGGGAAGGTGTCACTTGCCGGGACAATCGACCAGGCTAAAGCAAAATATGAAGTAACGGCTAAAACCGAAAACATCGATATAACTCCATTTAAAAGCTATTTCAACGACTATGTTGATGCCGGTTCAATTACGGGCAATCTGTATTCGGATATTAAAATAGCCGGAAGCCTGACCAATCTTATGAATATCGAAATTACAGGGGAAGCCGGTGTTACCAATCTCATGATTACCGATCCGACGATGATACCATTTATGAGTGCCGACAAAGTGCATCTGGAACTTGAATCGATTAATCTTTGGCGTGAAAATTACGATATAAGTAAGATGCTTATCGAAAATCCCAAAATAAACACCACACTGAGCAGTAAAGGAGCCAACTACGACATAGTGCTTGCCCCCTATTGGGCAGATACCATTCCTGACCCCAACGACACGGTCGAAATGCATTATTCGGTGCAGGAACTCACTGTAGTTAACGGCAATATTGCTTATGCCGACTATACCCTGAACCGGCCATTTCTGTTTGATATTTCGCAGTTGAATTTTACCATGCGCGATTATACCGATCTGGCAACCCGTGTCCCGATGGAATTCACCATGAACCTAAACGACCAGGGTAAGCTGTCGGGCAAAGCCACAGTTAACATGTACACCCTCGAAACATTCTATCTTGAAGCCTTACTCAGAGACCTCGATATGGTGTTCCTGTCACCCTATTCCGAGTATTATCTGGCGCGCCCCATCCTGAAAGGAACATTCAATTATGACTGTAGCATTTACCTGACACCCGCAGCCATGGAAAGTGAAAACCATATCAGAATTCTGGACCTGGATATGGGTAAAAAAACAAAAGACACTACCGCGTATAAAGTTCCCATTGGATTGGCTTTATATGTTTTAAAAGACCGCAACGACATCATCGATTTCGACCTGCCTGTTTCGGGAGACCCATCTGATCCCAAATTTAAAGTGAGAAAAATAATCTGGAAAACCTTGGAAGAATTTCTCATCAAAACGGCTGCGGCTCCGTTTAATGCAATTGGCAATGCAGTGGGTGGAAATCCCGAAAAAATCAAACAAATAAACTTTGAATGGTTGCAAGACAGTTTGAATACGGGACAACGACAAAATCTTGAGAAAATAGCCGGATTTATCAAGAAGAAAGATGAACTGGCGTTTGTTTTTACCCAAACCACCGATCCTGATACCGAAAAAGCCCTGATAGCTGTTTACGAAACAAAACTCATGTACTTACGGGCCCTTAAACCGGATGCAGACTTTAATTCACTTAAAAAGGAAGCGAATGAAATGATTGACAATACTTCGGAATTTCTGACTTATCTCGGTCTCGGTGCTGATGCCGACAATAACAGCATTCGTAAGGCCTGCATGACAAAATACACTCCCGAAAAGGCTCAGTCAAGGCTGAATCAATTGCTCGCACTTCGCGAAAACCTGATAAAAGCCTATTTTGCTGAAAATAAGGTTCCCGTTGAGGCCTACTCGTTTAAAACCGTCGATTTCAGGAATTTGCCCGACGAAATGAAAACGCCGAAATTTACCATTGATGTGACTTTAAGATAAATGGGATGTAAGCCCGTTAACGAACCCGCAGCGAAGCCCCAAGCCTGAGAATACTATTCTCGCTGATACCGTTGAGGGAGCACAATTTGGCTACCGAAACGCCATACTTTCGCGATATAGCCCATAGGGTATCACCCTGCTTAATGTAATGATATTTTGCTTCGGTAAGTTCTTTCACATGCTTAAAGTCAGCCGGTGTCAGGATTAGGGTATCGGTTACCAGCTTGTTGTTGTCGAAATCAGCAATCATTCGCGGATTGAATGCGTTGTCTTTATAGCGAACTTCCCAGTGCAGATGCGGAGCCGTGCTGCGGCCGGTGCTTCCACCCAAGGCTATTGTATCACCTGCATCTACCCATTGTCCTTCGGTTACCAGCATCCGCGAAAGGTGGGCATAATAGGTTTCGAGTCCATTGCGATGCCTTAAAATAATCATATAACCGTAACCACCCGGGTTGTAGTAGGCTTTACGTACTTTTCCGCTAAATGCAGCAACCACGGGGTCTCCCGTCTTTAAATCAATATCAACCCCGGAATGCATACGGGCACCCCGCCAGGTAAATTCCCCGAAAATACGGCCCTGTACCGGGATAAAAAAAGTGTCTTTGGCCAACAATGGAATTGCCAGGGTATCACGACAATTTTCGAAATTCGAACCGCCATATCCAAATAACTCGATGGAATCCCAGGTTGTTCCAAAAATAGCAGCGCTATCAGGTTCATACAACTTGTTCCTGAGAATATAATCCATGGTTTCGGCCGAAGTACGGGTGAAAATCTCCTGTTCTACACTATCGTGATTTACATATTTCCAGCTGTAATCGTCGAATATAATTATCTGAAGATTCTGATATGGCAAGGTATCAATCACTTTGGGTACAGCCTGCGAAAACAATAATGTTGAGGAAAGTATCAAAAACAGATTTACAAGAAACAGCTTCATATAATGTTACAAATCAGTAATTCAATTTTTTGCAAATATGGCCAATTAAATCCGTATTTAAGCACAAAAACATGTTGAAAAATACATTTACACACAAACCAACTGATAAGAATAAATCCTATATTATTAATTATCTGATGTTTATAAAATAATTTACAGAATTCATTCTGCATGGTAATTGTTTAAAAAATAAATATAAAATTGCTGCGTTTCAGTTGTAATAAATAAACGCAGGCATTAATTTTGATACACTTGAAAAAAACGAAAATATGAGATTTTTAATTCTGTCTTTAGTTTTCTATTCGGTGATTATTCTTCCCTTACAGGCGCAGGTGGGCCACAAAGAAAACGACACCCTCGTAAACTACATCGACATCAACAACAAGAAGCAGGGGAAATGGGTAAAACGTTACGACGACGGGCAAATCCGGTACAAAGGTTACTTCGATAACGACGAGCCCGTAGGTACATTTTTCTATTATCACCCCGATGGAAGTTTGAAATCGGTGCTCGATTATTCGAAAAAAGATGTAATTTCGGCTGAATTGTATTGGCCCGGCGGTAAACCGGCCGCTACCGGAAAGTACAATAAATTGCACCAGCGCATTGGTTACTGGAAGATATATTTCGAAGATGGTGTGCTGAGTACCGAAGTTAACTATATCAACGATACGATTGATGGCTTTGTCAGGATGTTTTATCCCAGCGGTGATAAACTGCTTGATTGCAATTACGTTCATGGAGTTCTCACCGGAAATTACACACGATATTTTGCCGGAGGAAACGTGCATGAATCAGGCCTCTATAAGGACAATAAGAAAGAAGGCATTTTTAAAATATATGATCCGGAAAAAAACCTTGCCGAAACCGGGCCATATGTGCAAGGCATGCGGCATGGCCTTTGGTATTTTTACGAAGGGGGTAAATGCATTGATACAGTAAAATACATTTATGATGCCCCTGATTGCATGGATGCTAACAGCAAAGAATTACAGGAAAAAATTGAATGGGCAAAACAGAATCAGGATAAATTCAAAAATCCCGAAGACTATCTTGACAATCCTATTGAATTCTTCAGGAACAACAAATAATATTGCAGTGGGTTAACGCGGTGGCTAGCACTTCCTCTGTTTTACATGAATAATAATCGAAATATAAAAGTAATGCTGGCCATGAGCGGTGGCCTCGACAGTTCTACGGCAGCCATTTTGTTGCTGGAACAAGGTTATCAGATAACGGGCATTACATTCAGGCCATACGATAGCATTTCGAAAGCCTGCATGGAAAAAGAAACCGGGTGCTGCAACGCCGACACCTTGTTCGAAGCCAGGCGCCTTGCCGACACCCTTGGGTTCGAGCATCGCATTATTGATGTTCGTCAGGTTTTTAAGGATACCATTATCCGTAATTTTATTGACGAATACATGTCAGGCCGCACACCCAACCCCTGTGTGCTTTGCAATAACATCATAAAATGGGGTATTTTACTCGAAGAAGCCATGCAGGCTGATTGCGAATACATTGCCACAGGGCATTATGCACGCATCGGGGTTGATGGCAAGCGTCATTTTCTTCGTCGTGGGGTTGATCTGACTAAGGACCAATCCTATTTTTTATGGATGCTTACCGACGAAGTGCTTCGAAAAACCATGTTTCCTCTGGGTGATTTAACAAAAAAGGCAGTACGAGAAATTGCCCGCAGTCATGGATTCACCCACATTGCCGACAAGCGCGAAAGTCAGGAAGTGTGCTTCATTCCCGACAACGATTACCGTCGTTTCATTCGCGAGAACGTGAATCAATTACCGGGAGCGGGTAATTTTATTGATTCAAACGGCAAAATTCTCGGCAAACATCAGGGGTATCCGTTCTATACCATAGGCCAGCGTAAAGGATTGCAAATTGCATTGGGTGAACCGGCATACGTTACGGCAATAATACCCGAAACCAATACCGTGGTTTTAGGAAAAACCGAAGATTTACATTGTCCGAAAGCACAGCTCAACAATGTTTTGTTGAACAAACCTGTCAATTCAGGCGACACCATAATGGTAAAAATCCGCTATAAAACCCCGGCAATACCTGCAGTTATAATACAACACGGCGATAATTGGTTTGTTGAGTTTAAGGCCGAAGCCCGTGCTGTAACGCCCGGACAATCGGCTGTGTTTTACGAAAACGACGATATTATTGGTGGTGGCGTTATTTCGAAAATTAGCTAACTTTGCCCTAATGAACAAATGGCTGATTATAGGATTTATTTTGATTGGAGTGATTGCCGGCGGCTGCAGTAATGAACCACCCGAACCTGTGGAAGCCGATTACACCGGCATTCAGTACTTTCCGCTTGACACCGTGCTAATCCGTTATTACGATGTTGTCGAAATTGTAATTGATAAACCGGTGAGCCGCTACGACACATTGCGCTACCGTTTAAAAGAAACCTATACAGGCAGTTTTACCGACAATACCGGGCATACAGCCTATATTGCCGAACGGAGTATTTGCCCCGAAGGCAACAGTAATTTTGAAATCAGCGATGTGTGGACTGCCCAGATATACGAACAGGCTGCCTTTGCGGTAGAAGAAAACCTAAGGTTCGTGAAAATACGGTTTCCTGTTTCCGAAGGCAAATCGTGGAATGGAAATTTGTTTAATACCTCAGCTGAAAAAACATATTTTATTACAAATCCAAATCGCAGTTTTACGGTTAACGGTATGATTTTCGACTCAACCCTCACGGTGATGCACGAAGCCGATTCGTCGCTCATTCACAAGAACTACAGTCGCGAGGTATATGCCAGCCATATTGGCTTGATTTATAAGCAGCAAATCAATATCAATTCGCAGGAAGTAATTCCGCAAATTCCTGTGGATGACAGGATTACAACAGGAACAATTTATTATCAGATACTCACCGGCTACACGTATAATCTTGAAGATTAAACAGCCTGATAGCCCCGGCGGAGCCGGATCCGGGGTTAGCGGCAAACGAAAACCTGACATTATGAAAACACTACTCACAACCCTGATGCTTATAATAACCGCAAGCAGTTTATTTGCCCAGGTTGCCCCTGATGTGTACTGGATTGAGTTCAAGAATAAAACCGGGACACCCTACACACTCGAACAACCCGGCGATTATTTAAGCGACAGGGCTCTCGACCGTCGTGAGAGATACAACATCAGCACCGACAGCAGCGACTTGCCCGTAAACCCGGCGTATATTCAGGCGGTGGAAGCCACCGGTGTCGAAGTCATCAATATTTCGAAATGGCTCAACGGAGTGGTGGTTCGCACTACCAATACTTCGCTTATTAGCGATATTGCAGAATTACCTTTCGTAAAGTCGGTGAATGTTCAGACCAAAAGAAAGAAAAGAAGCCGGCAGTCAATCGAAATAATGCCCTACCTGAAACTTAACGATGAACTTCCGGCAAAAAACACTGATGACGAACTTGCTTATGGCTGGTCGTCGCTTCAGGTGTATATGCACAATGGCCAGATGCTGCACAATGCCGGCTTTCAGGGTCAGGGGATGCTCATTGCCGTTACCGACGCAGGGTTTATGGGTTTCGATACACTCAGGGCATTCGATAGCCTGCGCATCAACAACCAGATAGTTGCAATGAAGAATTTTGTTAACCATAATGAAGATATTTACCGTTACAGCGAACATGGAACCAACGTTACCTCAATTATCGGGGGCAATGTGCCTGACACGCTGATAGGAACAGCTCCCAAAGCTAATTTTCTGCTGCTTGTAACAGAAGATGCCGGATACGAGAACATTATCGAAGAAATTAACTGGTCGTGTGGGGCAGAATACGCCGACAGTATGGGAGCCGATGTAATCAACGTTTCGCTGGGATATTTCGAATACGACAACCCTTACTGGTCGCATCAGGTAGCTCAGCTCGATGGAATCACTGCCTGGGTTAGTAAAGCCGCCAATATTGCCTCATCACGGGGTATGATGGTGGTGGTTTCGGCCGGTAATTCCGGTAACGAAGAAATACCCTACATCGGCACACCCGGCGATGCTCCCGGTGTATTAACCATAGGTTCGGTTGGCTACGACAGCATACATTCCGATTTCAGCAGCGTGGGACCCACCCGCGACGGACGGATCAAACCCGATGTTTGCGGGGTTGGTGCGGCTACTATATGTCAACAACTGGGCGGTATTTATCCCGGGTGGGGAACTTCGTTTTCGGCCCCCGTCATCAGCGGCATGGTTACCTGTTTGTGGCAGGCTCATCCCGAAATGACAAACATCGAACTCATGGATGCCATTCGCGAAGCATCGCACATGTATAATACCCCCGATTCGCTTTACGGATACGGTATCCCCGATTTCGGAAGTCTGCATCAGCAATTGAACGGTATAAATGACCGGGGCGAAAATTCAATGAAAACAATGCGTGTTTTCCCGAACCCGTTCAACGAATCACTTACGGTTCAATATAACGGCATTGAATCCGACAGCATCGAATTAAATATCACCACCATCGATGGCAGCCGAATCTACTTCAAATCGCTTGAAACGCGCGGCGATACGCAGGGACAGATTACGGTGCAGGGACTTCCCAATCTGCCGACAGGTTCATACATCGTTAGTCTGAAGGCCGGCAATCAGTATCACAATCAGAAACTGATAAAAACCGGCAACTGATGCAGGGGCAACTCAGCCTTTACGAATTAAATCAACTTATCGGCGAAAGTCTTAGCAATCAGCTGCCTGATTACTACTGGGTTGTTGCCGAAATAAACCATATTACCGAAAACAGGCAGGGTCATTGTTATCTCGAACTCGTCGAAAAGGCTACTGATTCCGATCAGATTGTTGCCTCTTCAAAAGCCATCATCTGGGCAAATCGCTATCGGTTTATACGACCCTATTTTGAGCATACAACAGGGAAACCCCTGTCAGCCTCGATGAAACTGTTATTGCGGGTCAGTGTTGAATTTCATGCGGTGTACGGACTCAGCCTGCTGGTTCACGACATAGATGCCAACTATACATTGGGCGATTTGCAACGAAAGCGTCAGGAAATAATCGACAACCTGATTCAACAAGGTGTTTTCGATATGAACAAAACCCTGATGCTGCCGGAAGTTATTCAAAGTATTGCCGTGATTTCGTCATCAGGGGCTGCAGGCTACGGCGATTTTGTCAATCAACTGAACGATAATATTTTTGGCTACCGGTTTACCGTTACTTTGTATAATGCCATCATGCAGGGTAATCAAACCGAGAAATCGGTAATCGAAGCCTTCAACCATATTTATAATGCAAGAAAACAACCTGACGTTGTCGTGCTTATCAGGGGTGGTGGTGCTAAAACCGACCTTGCCGCATTCGACAGTTACGATATTGCATTCCACATCACCCAGTTTCCTGTTCCCGTTTTTACCGGAATCGGACACGAGCGCGACGACAGCATTGCAGATATGGTATCGCATTCCCGCTTTAAAACACCCACGGCGGTAGCCGCTTCAATTGTTGAGCACAACCGGAACTACGAGGAAGAACTCAATGAAACCTACCAATCGATTTCAGGATTGTCGCGAAACCGGCTTCACGACCATTTCAGCCTGATGAATTACATGGCATTTACGCTCGTCAGTCAAAGCCGTGATATTCTGTCGAGAGCTTCTGCTGTTCACGACAAACTGGCATCAGCCACTATCAACTCGGCAGGCACTGCAATTGCCCGGCATTATCATCTGCTCGACACATTGGGTCAGCAAATGCATACCTTCGTTACTGTTGAAACGCTAAAAGCACGGTCCGCTCTCAGCGCGTTGCAGACGGAATTCCGGAATACTCCGCTGCGAATTGTCAAACAACACAGCGAAACATTGAATCATTACGAAAAAAATATCGAATTCTCGAATCCCAAAACCATTTTAAAACGCGGGTTCAGCATAACACGTCACAACGGAAAAGCAGTTGGGTCGGCGGCTTCCCTCCTACCCGGCGATATTATTCAAACTGAATTCAGCGACGGAATTGTGGACAGTAAAGTAGAAAACAACAACAGTAAATGAAAAAACTTATCCTCATCGTGTTTTGTCTGGCTCCCCTCATAAGTCAGGCATGGGATCGCAGGTCCGACACCACCGTATATGTAGCATTCTCGGGTGGTTTAAGTTTCAGCAGTTTGCGAAATTTCACCATCGATCAGAACCGTATCGCCCCGGGTTTCGGTTTATATGCCGAATATCAGCCCACCCGAGAGTTCAGTATCCGCGCCGGCTTCGGGCTTGCCCAATACGGATACCGGTTCGAGGGTCAGTGCAGTGATATTCTCGGAAATCCCTTTGACACCACCATCACGACCGCACTTAACTACTTTACCATCCCCATATCGGCAAACCTCAATCTTGGACGAAAATTCAACCCATACCTCGGTGTTGGTATCGAAGCTGCATTTCTGATTTCGGCACGTCAATACGCCCGGCTGCCCGAAACACGCAATGGCATTGCTGTCGATCCATACAACATCAACAGATATGACGATGGGACATACAAAAAAACTGGGTTTTCGGTTTTTGCGCAGGGTGGACTGGAATACCGCATAAAACCCAACATTTGTTTATATGCCGAATACCGTTATCTCGCAGGTATGACAAAGGTTTTCGCCCAAGAAACCATCTATGGCGATAAGCTCAAAATCAATTCGTGGTCGGTAAATCTGGGCATCAAATGGGGCATTCCGATAACATATAAAGTGTATTCGCTGAATTAGTATCTTTGCCGCATGAACCGCTTTGTGTATTACATATTTCGTTTTCTGATAGCCTGGTTTGCAATCACTCCTTTCTTTATTTTATATGTAATATCCGACATAAGCTATCTGATCGTTTTTTTTCTGATTGGTTACCGAAAGAAAGTTGTTTACGAAAACCTGAAATCGTCGTTTCCCGATAAGGAAGATTCCGAAATCAGACGTATAAGGCGCAGGTTTTTCCGGCATCTCTGCGATATCAGTATCGAAACCATCAAAGGGTTCAGCCTGAGTAAAAAGCAACTAAAAAAACGATATACGGTGCTAAACCCCGAAATTACCCTACCCTACTTTGAGCAAAACAAACCGGTGATATGTCTGGCAAGCCATTACAACAACTGGGAATATGGCATTCTGGCACTGGGACCCGCACTCAGCCATCAGGCTGTGTCAATCTATATGAAGCTCAGCAATCCGTATATGGAAGACTTTGGTACACGAATCCGTGCACGGTTCGGAATGAAAATGCTTGCAGTAAACGACACACGCGAATATTTTTCGCAGCATCACGAAAAACCCCTGGCCATAATTCTCGCTGCTGACCAAAGCCCTTCGAATGTTGACAAGCTTATCTGGACCCAATTTCTTGGAAAAGAAACCGCCTGCCTGCACGGACCCGAAGCCTATGCAAAAAAAATGAACGCACCCCTGATTTATTTTGCCGTAAAAAAAATCAAACGGGGTTATTATTCCCTAAATCTGGAACTCCTGCACGAAAACCCATCCGAAACCGCTTTCGGCGAAATTACTTCGCTCTATATGCAGCGACTCGAAAAAGATATAATCACCAGACCCGAACACTGGTTATGGAGTCACCGCCGTTGGAAGCACCGCAAAGAAGACATTGAAGCAAACCCAGCACATAAATAAATGATACAGGTACAGGTTATCACACTGAACCCCTTTGGTGTAAACGGATATATTGTTTACGACGAAACGCTCGAAGCTATTTTGGTTGATGTTGCATGCAACAGTCGGCAGGAAGAAAAACTGGTTATTGAATTTATCGGTCAACAGGGCATAAAACCGGTGGCCATAATTAATACACACGGGCACCTTGACCATATCTGCGGTAACAATTTTTTATCGGTGCACTACAATATTCCTGTATGGATGCACACGGCAGACAATTTTCTGGTTCAGACCTCGCTGATACATGCCCGCATGTACGGTTTCGAAATGCAGCAACCCGCACCGCCCGACCACAGACTCGACGACATTGAAGTGTTCCGGTTCGGGAACTCCGAATTGCAGGTTCTACACGTACCAGGGCATTCTCCGGGAAGTGTCGCCCTGTATTCTGAAGCCGGACAATTTGTAATCACCGGCGACGCTTTGTTTGCCGGAAGCATAGGCCGCACCGATTTACCCAAAGGCAATTACCACAGCCTTATCGAAAGCATCACTTCAAAATTGCTCGTGTTGCCCGAAAATACACAGGTATTGCCCGGACACATGGAGTCGAGCACCATAGGAAACGAAAAAGCACACAACCCCTACCTAAACGATTAATCCCCGGCTCAATCACGATAGCTGCCAAGCCGGTCACCGAGCGGAGCCGAGGTGCCCGGTGTGACATACCGAAACTATGTTGTCATTTTTATTACCACCCGTCGAATACAGATTGCTTCATTTTCGTTCCTCAAATTCGCAATGACGGGTGGTTTCATTTTCGTTTCTCAAATTCAATGAAGGGTGGAGGACGGAGCCGGGCCGAACACCAAGCCGGTCACCAAGCCGGGCACCTCGGCTCCGCTCGGCGACCGGCTCGGTGACCGGTAAACTGCCGAATATCAAGTAAAACTTAGAGAAAGAATGACCTATACCAACGATTAATCCCCATTTCCGGGGTGAATTTCGTTGAGACCCGACACAATCGGAGACTCACCCAGCTTACATGGCAGGTATTTCTCGTGTACCGACGACAACGAAGCAAACATCCGGGCTCTTGCACCCGGAAACAACCTCTCTGCTTCATCAATCAGGCTTTTGGCTTTATGGCGATTGGTATCATCGGCAAAACTGCAGCGTGTAACCATAGCCTGCAACTGCAGTGTTTCAGCAATTTCGGTAAGCTCCTGTTTATACAACAAAATCAACGGACGAATCACACTAAGCCGGCCGGAAAACATCGGCAGCAAAGCCGGCAATGAACTGATGCTCTTGTGACGACACATATTCAGCATAAGGGTTTCGAGGGCGTCGTCGGCATGATGACCCAGGGCAAGCCTGTTGCAGCCCAGCTCACGGCTTAAGGCATACAGTTGTTTCCGTCTGTGCCACGAACAGTAGAAACACGGAGACTTCAGCGATTTTTCGGTTTTCACAAATTCGAAACCACGAAACAGCAGTTCAATCCCGCGGTCGGTGCAAAACTGTGTCAGTGCATTGCGGTCGATACTATAATCAACACCTTCGGCTACAATGTGCACAGCAGTCATCCGAAAATCGTCGCGCAGGTTGTTCCGGTAGCGCCAAAGCGCTTCAAGCATCAATAGCGAATCGGTGCCACCCGACACAGCCACCAGGATATGGTCGCCACTTGCAACAAGACCAAATTGCGCAATAGCCGAATGCACACTTGCATATAATTTGCGGCTTCCGGCACTATGGTTCAACGGTGTTGTCATTTTTTGATTTTCGCAAAAATACTAAAAAAGGCCATTGCCGCACAACGCTGACAATGGCCCTGCACTATGGGGGTGCCTAAAATTATTTCACTGCAGGAATCTGTCCCTTGAACATGGGCATTTTCACCACCTTAGCCTTGAGGTGTTTACCCCTGATATCAATAAATATCTCGGTTCCTTCTTTCCAGAACCCCTTGTTCAGATAGGCCATTCCAATACCTATTTTCATCATCGGCGACATGGTTCCCGAAGTAACTTCGCCAATCAGGTTGCCCTGAGCATCAACCACATTATAGTGCTGACGCGGAATTCCACGGTCGATCATTTCGAAACCACAAAGGCGCTTGCTGGTTCCTTCGTTTTTCAGCTTTTCGTGATAGGCGCGCATCGTAAAATCGTTGCCATCAACAAACTTGGTAATCCATCCCAGACCGGCTTCAATGGGCGAAGTGCTGTCGTTAATATCGTTGCCATAGAGTGCAAAACCCATTTCGAGGCGGAGTGTATCGCGTGCGCCAAGACCAATGGGCTTAATACCAAATTCAGCACCGGCTTCCATCACGGCTTTCCAAAGTTTGTCGGCGTCTTTATTATAAGCATAAATTTCGCATCCGCCGGCTCCGGTATAACCGGTAGTGGCAAATATCACCTCGTCGATACCGGCAAACTCGCAGGTCTGAACCGTGTAATATTCCATATCGATAACATTAGCCCCGGTGAGTTTTTGCATGGCTTTCAGCGCATAAGGACCCTGAACGGCCAACTGACAAATATCTTCGCTGATATTCTTGAGTTCATCGCCAATGGTAAGACCCATCTGACGGCCGATTTTTTCGCACCATGCCCAGTCTTTATCAACATTGGCAGCATTCACAACGAGCAAAAAACTGTCGGCTTTAAAACGGTACACCAACAGGTCGTCGATAATACCACCCTGTTCGTTGGGGAAACAACTATACTGCACTTTACCATCAACGAGTGCATACACATCGTTGGAAGTTACACGCTGAATAAAAGCAGCGGCTTTCGGCCCTTTAACCCAAAATTCGCCCATGTGCGACACGTCGAAAACACCGAGTTTTTCGCGGCAGGTTATATGTTCATCGTTAATGCCGGTGTATTCAATCGGCATGTTAAAGCCACAGAACGGCGACATTTTGGCGCCCAATGCTTCGTGGAAATGTGTAAATGCAGTACGTTTCATTATCAGTGTTTTAAAGTATTGAAGAATTTTATCAGCACAAAATTAAAAATTAATCACAAACTAAACCATGACGAAGGACAGTTTTGAGTATTTGCGTTTTCGGAAATTTGGAGACGCAAAATTTTGCGTTTTTACAGTAGGGCTAAAGTAGGGCCTTGACATTTCGGCACTTAGACTCCGTTCAGTGACCTATTAAATGTAAACTCGTGCGAACGGTAGATTCAGAATGATCTTTTAGTGTTGATGGGGGATTGCAAATACTGAGACACATGCGACGGCGCTGCAACGAAGGCGGGATTTGGGATGCGTCTGCATCTCTTCGCGAGCCCCCCATCTTCGAACCCGGAATAAGCCAGGCCATTTTAATCCCCTCTCCTACCAAAAGCCTGAATCAATACTTTATTGCTGCTGATTTCTTCAATTTTCCTAAAAAAAATAGTGCGAATACACTAATTTTCAATTATTTTTGCGACTGCTTTGCCGGAAACAAAATATTTTCGGTGCAGCAGCGAAACTGTTTACTAATAAACTCTTATAGCGATGACAACAGAAAAAAAACGTGTTTACATTTTTGGAAACAAGCAGGCCGATGGTAACTCCAGCATGAAAAACCTGCTTGGTGGAAAAGGGGCCAACCTGGCCGAAATGTGTTTGCTTGGTCTTCCGGTACCTGCCGGTTTAACCATCACAACCGAAACCTGCACCGAATATTACGAAAACAACTGCCGCCTTCCGCAGGGTCTTATGGACGAGGTATGGAACGGCATGAAAAAAGTGGAAGAATACATGGGTATGAAATATGGCGACAGCGAAAATCCGCTTTTGATTTCGTGTCGTTCGGGCGCCCGCAGTTCGATGCCCGGCATGATGGACACCGTACTCAACGTAGGATTATGTTCGGCTACCATCCCCGGATTAATCAAAAAAACCAACAACCCCCGCTTTGTTTACGATAGCTACCGTCGCCTTATTATGATGTATGCCGATGTGGTTATGGATAAAGCCGAAGGTCTCGACAAAGGCATCCGCCGCCAGCTCGACGAAATGCTTGACGAATATAAACACCAGAAACACTTTGCATCGGATACCGACCTAACTGCCGATGATTTAAAATATCTTGCCGAGGAATTTAAGAACAAAGTTAAGGAAGTGCTCGGCAGCGAATTCCCCGACGATGCACGCAAACAGCTCGAAGGCGGTATTATGGCCGTATTCAAAAGCTGGAACGGGAAAAAAGCAGTTTCGTATCGCCGCATCGAAGGTATTCCCGACGACTGGGGTACTGCAGTAAACGTTCAGGCTATGGTCTATGGCAACATGGGCGATTCATCGGCTACCGGAGTTGCCTTCACCCGTAACCCGGCCACCGGTGATAACATTTTCTACGGCGAATGGCTCATCAACGCCCAGGGCGAAGATGTAGTAGCCGGAATCCGTACCCCGAGCCCCCTGAACAACGACACCAAAAACGAGCAGAACAAGCATCTGGCTTCGATGCAGGAACTTATGCCCGGCACCTACAAAGAGCTTTGCGACATACGCGATATCCTCGAAAAAACCTTCACCGATATGCTCGATATTGAGTTCACCATTCAGGAAGGAAAGCTGTATATGCTGCAGTGCCGCGTGGGTAAACGCACCGGAACCGCTGCCCTCAACATGGCCATGGATATGCTTCACGAAGGGCTTATCAACGACAAAACCGTTGTAATGCGTGTTGATCCCGCTCAGCTCGACGAACTCTTGCACCCTATCTGCAACCCCGAACACGAAAAGAAAGCCACTCCGATAGTAAAAGGTTTGCCCGCAGGCCCCGGTGCTGCCGTTGGTAAGGCTGTTTTCTCGGCCGAAGACGCCGTAGCATGGACACGCAAAGGCGAAAAAGTAATTCTCGTGCGCAAAGAAACCAACCCTGAAGATGTGGATGGTATGCGCGTTTCGGATGGTATTCTCACTGCCCTTGGCGGGATGACCTCACACGCTGCACTCGTGGCACGCGGCTGGGGAAAATGCTGCATCGTTGGTGCCGGCACCCTCGACGTGAACGAAAACACAAAAACGGCTACAGTGAAAGGCAGCAATGTCGTTATTAAAGAAGGTGAC
>JAGOEF010000143.1 GCA_017997855.1 Bacteroidales bacterium | reverse complement strand
GCGTAAGAGTCGATTTACCTACGCCCGGTTCACCACCCAGCAACAACACGGACCCTTTAACCAGACCTCCGCCTAGCACGCGGTTAAACTCCACAAAGGGAAGAATGATTCTTTCGCAATCTAACGGATTTACATCAGCAAGGTCAATCAATTCACTATCGGTAATGTTACCCGAATGCTGATGTGGGTCAGTTTTTTTAAGTACAATTTCTTCGGAAAAACTATTCCATGCACCGCACGACGGACATTTCCCAATCCATTTGGGTGATTTATAGGCACATTGCTGACAAACAAAGACTGTTTTGGAAACAGGAGGCATTAATTCAAGCGGGTAAACTCTCGGTACAGATAAGATGCATTTTCCTTTTCAGGAGTATCTGGATTCAAATCAACCCGGCGTAACTTCATTATATCATCTTTAAAATATTCAACCTGCCAAAATCCATTCATATCAGAAGAAAAACCACGAATTGAACTCGAACCTTCAATCTTTATCAATGTTTTGGTAAGTTTCTTCTCAACACTGTAAAAACAATTATCAGTTATAGTTTCTCCGTCCTCGACTAAAGTTCTTACTAAAGTTCCATCGGTTTTAAACTCCCATGTCATTGTTTTTGTTGGATTTGCTAACATCAGTTCCGATTTCCACTCTCCGATAATATCTTCTTCAACCTTTGCGCAACCTGATAAAACGCTCACAAAAGCTATGATTAACAATACTGGGTAAATGGCTGATTTTTTCATAGTTACATCAATTAATACTACATCCTGCAAATATAAATAAAATCATATCAGTTCTGCAAAAAATGTTTAAAACTTTTTAATTATTGCCGAAGTGCTGTAACCATCAACCAAAGGAATGGTTTTTACTACACCTCCATAAGCTGTAACATGTTTGTATCCCACGATATCTTCAATGGTATAATCACCACCTTTTATCAAAAAATCAGGACTTACAATTTCAATCAGACTTTGCGGGGTATCCTCTTCAAAAATGCAAACTGCATCAACAACCCGCAGCGAAGCCAGAATTATAGCACGCGCGGTTTGATTCTGAATTGGTCTTGTATCACCTTTAAGCCTGCGTACCGAAGAATCGCTGTTTAACCCGACTATAAGTTTGTCACCCAAAGCTGCTGCGTGGAACAGGTATTCAACGTGCCCCCTGTGCAGAATATCGAAACAGCCATTAGTAAACACAATTTTGAAACCGCATTGTTTCCATTCTTCGATACAGACCGCCACATCAGATAAATGATAAATTATTTTATATGGCGTAATGTTCTTGTCCATCAGGGCAACATATTGGTGAGAGTATCGGGAAAAACCAGACTGGGTTTAAATTTTTTTGCTTCTTCAAAGTCCATACTGGCGTATGATATTACAATCACCACATCGCCGACCATTACCTTACGGGCGGCCGGTCCGTTAAGGCAAATAACCCCTGAGCCGTATTCACCTTTAATAACATAGGTTTCGAGGCGTTCACCATTATTCAGATTTATCACCTGTACTTTTTCGTTTTCAATCAAATTGGCAGCAATCATCAATTTTTCATCAATAGTAATACTGCCTACATAATGCAGGTTTGCTTCGGTAACGCTCACCTTATGTATTTTCGATTTTACTATTTCAATATTCATAACAAAAATTCAGGCCGCAAATTTACAAATATTCTTTTACCCCTTCAAATAAAAATTATCAATCAGCCTGACCCCTGCACACCAAACAGCAACAAGCAACATATAGCCGCATGCAGATTTTTCGGCAGGAGCCGAGAAAAGAGTGTTTTTATCGCAAACAGCAATGTACTCTGTTTTAAGCCCTGGAACCAACTGCAAGCTATTCATGGCAAAGTCGGCAACCTGCTTAACCGTAGCATGTTGCACAGCCATTACCTGACATTCCGACAATATCCTGTTAATAGAGCCGGCAGCTTTTCGTCCTTCGACATCGAGACGGGAATTTCTTGAACTCATAGCCAGCCCATCAGGCTCCCGAATAATTTCACACTCAATAATTTCTATTGTCGGATAGCGCTGTTCAGCCAATTTTTTAATAATAAGTAACTGCTGAAAATCCTTACGTCCAAAATACGCCTTATGGGGTTGCACTGCATCAAACAGAGCATCAACCACCTCGACAACTCCCTGAAAATGACCCGGACGAAATGCCCCTTCCCACAGAGCATCGAGACCACCCAAATCGACAACAACAGATGTATCTTTATTGAAAAGATCATTGTATTCCGGCAGGAATAATACGTTACACCCGGAAACTTCAAGCAATTTAATGTCCGCCTCAATGTTTCGCGGATACTTATCGAAATCGCTTTTATCGTTAAACTGACGTGGATTTACAAAAATGCTGACCACTGTAAGGTCGTTTTGAGCTGCTGACTGAGAAATAAGCGAAATATGGCCCTGATGCAAGGCTCCCATTGTTGGTACAAACCCAATAGCAGAATGGTTTATTCGTTTGTTTTCCAGGTATTTACTCAGTTCGCTCCGGGTTTTAATTATTTCCATAAACTTTAATTTTTTTCACATAACAAAATTAGATTTAATTCGTTTATAACAGGTCAAATTCAAAATTGAAATCAGAATTTGAAAATTTGGTTTTTTGAAAGAACGATATATTTTATTAATTTTGCAGATTATTCTTAGTAAGTTATACTAATACAAATTATGAGTTTAAAAGTTCTTTACGTCTCTCAGGAAATCACGCCATACCTACCCGAAACCGAAATTTCGGTAATAAGCCGGTATCTGCCCCAGGGGGTTCAGGAACAAGGCAGGGAAATCAGGACTTTTATGCCCAAATTCGGATGCATAAACGAGCGTCGGAATCAACTGCATGAAGTGATTCGATTAAGCGGGATGAACCTGATTATCAACGACACCGACCATCCCCTGATTATAAAAGTAGCCTCAATTCAGCCAGCCCGAATGCAGGTATATTTTATTGACAACGATGATTACTTCGGGCGAAAATTCGGATTGAAGGATAAACGGGGCATGTGTTTCGCTGACAACGACGAAAGGGCTATTTTTTATGCCCGAGGAGTTATCGAAACAGTAAAAAAACTTTGCTGGGCCCCTGATTTGGTACATTGTCACGGTTGGTTTTCGGGTCTTGTTCCCTTATTCCTGAAAAAAATATACGCTGACGATCCCTTGTTCAGCGATTTGAAAATTATTTTTTCGGTATATGACTACGATTTCAAAAAGACATTAAGCGATGATTTTGCCGAAAAATTATGTGGCGACGGAATCTTACCAGAGGATGTTGCGGCTGTTAAACATGCGGATTTCATCAACTTCAATAAAATGGTAATCGATTATAGTGATGGAATCATCTATGGCAGTAAGAACATTGATATCGAAATAGACAACCACATCAGGGAATCGGGCAAACCATTCCTTGAATATCAGGGTCCCGACGATTATATTTATGCATACAACAAGTTTTACGATTCAATAACACGAAAATAATAAAGCAATGCCGATGCGAATGATGATGAAGCGTGATTTTCCAATTTATTTAGCACTTATTTCTGCATTGTTCTTTTCGTCTTGCGAGATGGAACCCAGCGAAATCGGGCTTAACCTTCAACCGGGTTCCGACCGGATGGACCTTTTTATTGACACACTCGAAGTAGAGACATATACGGTTCTCGACGACAGTATTGCATCCGACGAAAGAACCTTAAGTCCGCTAGGCTCATATTATGACCCTTTGTTCGGTTTTGTAAAAGCTGACTTTTTTACCCATTTAAGGCTTTCGACTGCCAATGTTAAGTTCAGTGAAGTAGTGAATACTGCTGACTCGCTGATGTTGCACCTGTACTATACGGGATATTACGGTGACACCACAACACCTCAGACAATTCGGGTTTACCGCGTGCTGAATACCGATATTTATACCGATTCGGTGTATTATTCATCCTATCGTTTCGAACCCACTGATTTGCAAGAACTGACCAGCTACGAATTCACCCCGCACCCCAGCGATAGTTTTATCAACATAAAAATGCCTCAAAGTCTCATTAATGAATTTATCAGCAGTACAAACACATCCAGTTTTGTCAGCAGTGATACTTTTATCGATTTTTTCAAGGGTCTTTATGTTACAACCGATGCTGTCAGCAACAATGGTTCGATTATTTATTTCAACCTGATTTCGCCAAATTCGAAAATGACTTTGTATTATAACGACAGTTTGTCTTTTAACTTTCTGATAAATGCATCATCGGCACGCATCAACATGTTTGAACATGATTTTTCGTCGGCTGATGCTTCGATACAACAATCAATCGACAATTTTAATTCTCCCAACGAAATAAGTTACCTGCAATCGCTTGGCGGATTAAGAATTAAAATGTTTATCAAAGGTCTGGAGGATCTCGACAGCCTTCGTTACGCAATCAACAAAGCAGAATTACAAATTACGATAAACCCGTCATCAGGCAGCACTTTTGCCCCACCTCCTGCATTGACCATGGTGGCAATAAACGAAGAAGGAAAAAATGAATTTCTGACTGATTATAAAATAAATTCAACCCACTTTGGCGGGAGTCTTGTATCAGCCTCAAACACCTATACATTTAATATTCCGTTTCACATTCAACAACTCATTTTAAATCAAGAGTTGCTTGACAATGGCATTTATCTCTTCCCGCTCGATAACAGGACCAATGCCGGCAGGGTTGCCCTTAACGGAGGAAACCACAGTGCAAACTCCATGAAAATAATTATAATGTACTCAAAATTTTAAGGTATTATGTGTGGTATTGTTGGATATTATGGTTACCGCGAAGCATATCCTGTAATAATCAGGGGATTGAAGCGACTTGAATACCGGGGATACGATTCAGCCGGCATTGCACTGTTGAACAGTAAAACGCGCATATACAAGTGTAAAGGTAAGGTTAGCGATCTCGAAAATATAGTCATAAATCACGATTTAAGTGGAAAAATCGGGATGGGCCATACCCGTTGGGCCACCCATGGCGAACCTACCGATGTTAATGCTCACCCTCATTTGTCAATGAAAAGGCATTTTGTTGTTATTCACAATGGCATCATTGAGAATTATTCGAAACTACGCAACGAACTTATTGAAGAAGGTTACATTTTTATCAGCGAAACCGACACCGAAGTTCTTGCCAACCTTATTGAATATGTTTTTCTGAAACATAATACCACTGCTGAGGAAGCTGTGCGGCTTGCACTAACAAAGGTTATAGGTGCCTACGGAATTTTGGTGGCCCATACCGAAGATGTTGATCAGA
>JAGOEF010000142.1 GCA_017997855.1 Bacteroidales bacterium | reverse complement strand
GACCTGAAATCACCCATCGCCGATTTACATTTCGATGTGATGCACATTCCTTTACCCGACAATTCGTATGATGTGATTTTTTGTAATCATGTGCTTGAACATGTTGAAAACGATATTACTGCCATGAAGGAACTGTACCGTATACTGATACCCGGGGGCTGGGCGGTGATGCAGGTACCAATAAACCCTAATCTCGAAACAACTTATGAAGACTTTAGCATAACATCGCCCGCCGAGCGGGAGAAGGTGTTTGGTCAGTATGATCATGTGCGTTGGCATGGCCGCGATTACCCCGACCGTTTGCGCATGGCCGGGTTCGTTGTGGAAGAATTCGATCCGCTCCGGTTTTATTCTACCGATGAGATGGATTATTTCAGAATTGACGTGAACGAAAAGATGTTTATTGCCCGCAAATAGGATTTGGCTGAAATCCACCTTTTTAACAACATGTTTTATTTTTCGATAAAATGCTAACATCGTAGACTAATTTCATTTGACCTATATGAAAAATTCTAAAAAATCTATGTAAACTGTTGTTGGCAGCCTTGCTGCTATTTGCAACCAATTCAGGCCTGTTTGCCCAGGCCGGCGAGGTAAATAATTTCACCTATATGATTCAGGGCCAGCAATACGACAGGGCAATCCATATCATGGTCATGCTGCTTGTCGGCTTTGGTTTCTTAATGGTGTTTGTGCGTAAATATGGCCGGTCGGCACTCACCGCAACATTTCTGCTGGTCAGCATATCGTTGCCTACATACATGCTGATAAAAAGCACGGGTGTTTTTGGTGAGGGTGGCGATGAGATTAAGGCCCTGATTCTTGCCGAATTTGCCGCTGCGAGTTTGTTAATTACAGCAGGGGCTGTGCTTGGGCGGCTTAAGATGCCTCAATATATTTTGCTGGGTTTGCTGTTTGTGCCCTGCTACATGTTCAACGAATGGATTGTGCTCGATGGTGGGTTGGGGCTTGTTGAAGTTGGAGGTGTTGTCGATACCGGCGGTTCAATCGTAATACATGCTTTTGGGGCACTATTCGGGCTTGGTGTGGCTTTTACGATGACCACAAGACAGGAATTTGAGAAAACAATTGAAGCCGATGCCACGAGCGACAGGTATTCTATGCTGGGTAGTATGATGCTTTGGGTTTTCTGGCCAAGCTTTTGCGCTGCCCTGGTTAGCCCTGAGCAAATGCCGCATACTGTGGTGAATGTCATTCTGGCTTTGTGTGGATCAACTCTCACGACCTATATATTCTCGGTGTCCCTACGTAAAAAAATAAGTATTGCCGATATTGCCAATGCAGCCCTGGCTGGTGGAGTAGCCATCGGATCGACATGCGCACTTTCATCGCATACCATGGCTGCGGTAACCGGAATTCTGGCTGGTGGTATATCTACCTTTGGTTTTGCTGTAATCCAGGCACGGCAACAAAAATGGATGAAAATGATTGATACATGCGGTGTAACCAACCTGCATGGAATACCCGGTATTCTCGGTGGTTTAATTGCCTTACCCATTGTTCACGGAATCAATATGCCTGCACACCTGCTGGGTATGCTTATAACACTGTTGCTTGCCTTCGGGACAGGTTTTGTTGCCGGTAAAATATTGCCAATTCTTGGACGTAAAAAAGAAGCCTACGAAGATTCCGATGAGTTTTTGGATGCCCATGAATAAAATCAGGACAGGCAATCTCAGGTTTAAGATTGGTGTAGAAGATATAAATGCCTGAAGAATGTTTGCTATTCCACCAGCATTACTTCAACACGTCTGTTTTCGTTGGCTTTCCATTTCTGGTCCTCGACTTCCCAAACCGGGTAACGTTTGCCCAATGGCACCATGATGATGCGGTTTTTGTCGATACCCCTTTCGGTTAAAAACTTCTCAATCGATTTGCAACGCCGTTCCGAAAGTTTCAGGTTGTATTCGTCGCTATCAATCAGATCGGTATGCCCGAATAAAACCAATTTGTAGCCGGGTTGGGCGTTCATTATCTTTACAATATTGTCAATCTTTTCGAAATAGGATGTGTCGAGAATGGCTCCGTTAAAATCGTAAAGGGCCACCATCTGGGGTGTAGTAACCGGACTCATTCCTTTAAATGCGTTGGAATGTTTCATCCAATATGATGATGTATCGCCTTCGTAAGTAAAAAAGTTCAGCGTGTCGTTCATGTAAAGTTTTTCACCAACTACAAAATTTGTCCCTGTGTTGGTGTTATATAGTAATTTTACCCCATTGAGTTTGTCGATTTTCGCGGTTCGGAAACTCACAATATAGTAGTTTGCACTCAGGAAGGGCAGCTCTGCCCAAACCCCGTTTATTTCGCTGCTGCTGTTAACATTGTAATAGTTGCCACCGGTGTAATCGGCCATTAGCTTTAACAGCTCACCATTGACTCCTTCACCAAATGTAATTACATGGATACGTGCGCCTGTTTCACGGGCCAGGTTGGCAACCTGTTGTGCACTTACTGTCTTCGACCCCATATAGTAACCTGATGAATTTTCGTAACCATCGGTGAAAACAATGATTTCTTTGATATTGCCCGATTCCATTACCGAATAAATTCCGTCGCCCATAGCAGCATAAAGTGCTGTTCCGCCTCCATAACGCTTCAGACCGTCGAACTGCACCTGTTTTGAGATGTCCGATTTGTCGAGTGTCGGTGGGCATTCTGTAAACACCCGGTCGTCGAACTTAACAATGCTGAGCGAATCAATACTTCGTTTGTTTTCGATGAAGGAAACTGCCGCTTTTTCGAGTTCACCAATGCTGCTTTCCATACTGCCGCTATAATCGAGTACCATCGAAATGTTGCGTGGCCTGTCGTTGCTCTTTCTCACTTCGGTAACCCTGAAATCGTTCACCTTGTTTCGGCCACCGTCGGTATAGGTTTCGGTTAAACCAATAAAATACTTGCCGGCATCTTTCTCTGTAATTGTGGGAGGAGCCAGTCCGTGCACAAAGTTACCGTTGGTATCAACCACCATCACATACAAATGCACTATATCGGGATATTCACTCAGGTCAACAGCAAAAATTTCGTAATCAAGGCGAATGCCTTTAGCCAGTTGTGTGTAATTGACCTCTCCCGAAATCAGCTTACGTTTAATGATTTCGATTTTCAGGCTTCGGCTGTCCTCCACACCATTCAGATAGGAGTATAGCACGATTTCGGTATCGGCTTCGGGTTTAATCGAAAAACTACCTTTTAGTTTTTGAGTTTCACGTGAACAAGAAATCTTCACCGAATCGGCATCTTCGACTTCCCAGGTCATAACAACTTCATCGCCTGCGAAAACCCGGGTATTGCCGTTGAAAAATTTGATTTTCGAACGGTATGCTTCAATCGAAAACGTTTCTATGTCGATACTGTTGTTGCTTCGGTAGGCACTGATCTTAAACGTTTTTGATGACTCCATACTTACCCATATTTCGCCAATGGCCGGAAGGCTGTCGGCAATTCCATCGATTTTCACAAAATCGGTATTTTTATATTTCCAGGATATCAAAGCTGAACTGCCAATTTTTACTTTAGCAGGATAGCTGAGGTTTTCGACATAGCTAACGCGGATACGTTTCGAAACACGGTCGGAATAGCCTGCATTGTTGTAAGCTATAATGCTGATTGTGGTATCTTTTGCCGATTGCAACATGAATTTTCCCTCAGGCGGAAATTCGGCATCAACCCCGTTGATTTTAACATAGCTGCAGTTTTCGGCTGACCAGTTTATAGAATAAGTTCCTTCATCGTTTATTTTTTCCGGTGCATTGAAACTGATAATTTTAGGCTGAACCACCTCGATAGTGATACGTTTTTTTTCCTGCGACTTGCCTTTTTCGGCCACAAAAATATAGGTCGTACTTTGCGTTGGGCTGACGAAAATACTGCCTTCCATGGGCAGTTCGGCTGAACCCAGCTCGTTGCAATAAAATTTCTTTGCCCCCTCAACATTCCACCATATCGAAATAGAATCACCGGCATTAATCGTACGGTTGGTAAAACCCGTACCGATACTTAACTGTATTGTCTGTGAAAATACTGCCAGCGCAAGACACAGCAAAAAGGTTGTCACAAGGATTTGCCTGAGAATGTTTTTAATGAATAATTGCATAATCAAAATTTCAATGTGTTTATACAAAGGTAAAAAACATCTGTACAATAGCAATATGCATTAAATTATAGAAAAAAACTGATTTTAAGGCAACCCCGTTTTACTCAGGGCTTATTCAGCGCCCTCCTGTTTTTCGCTTTCCTCAAGTTCTTTGCGGTAGGCTTCGATGCTTTCGCTGGTGAGGATATTGGCTTTAGCCAGAATATTGAACCAATGCAATACCTTGCGTATATCAGAAACATATACTTTTTCACGGTCATATTCAGGTAGAATTTCTTCGAACCATGCGAGCAGTTCACGTTCTGACGATTTGTGGGTGAGTTCTGCGAAGCCCGAAGCTTTTTCGAAAGCAGCCGACAACACATCGGCAAGGGGTTTTTCTTTATCGTCGGTATAGATTGCCACATCCTGCAGCGATGATAGTTTGGATGCCGAAAAAGCGGGCATGCGTTTGCCTGTTTCGATCGATTCTACTATGATACTATTCTTCGCCTGAGAAACTTTTTTGTACAGCCCCGGTTGACCCGAAATAGCTATAATTCCTTCTAAAAACATAATCAACAAATTTAGTTCGACAAAAGTAGTATTTGAAATTGAATACGCAAAGATTAACAATATTGATGCCGAAAAATTGTGTAAAAGGGGAGAAGTATTATTCGTGATGTAAAGCAAGTATCGGGTCGAGCCTTGATGCTTTCACAGCCGGTACATAACCCGAAATAACACCTACTAAAAAGCAAAGCGCCACCCCGAGAAATATCCATGCCCAGGGAATAATAAAGCTTCCACCGGTAGCCGTCGATACAAGGTTCCCGGCCAGAATTCCCAGAACAATTCCGAGCAACCCGCCCAATTGTCCGATTACTATCGATTCGAAAAGAAATTGTTGTTTGATAACTTTCGATGGAGCCCCTATGGCCTTGCGGATTCCGATTTCACGGGTTCTCTCACTTACCGAAACCAGCATAATATTCATCAGGCCAATACTGGCACCCAGCAGGGTAATCAGTCCAATAATGGTTGCCCCGATGGTTACTACCGATATGTTTTCTATCAGCATGTTGGCCAGACTGTCGCTTTTACGGATGGTGAAATCGTTGTCGTCATATACCGTCAGTTTCCGGATACTCCTGAAAAGTCCCTCGGCTTCGCTTTTGGCCTGTTCCAGTTTGGCCGGGTCGTTGGGTTGAAT